>CAIYFP010000077.1 GCA_903925515.1 uncultured Verrucomicrobiota bacterium | reverse complement strand
CGCATGGCGCGAAGGCCGAGGGGCGTGGCGGCGTTGGAGACGCCCAGCATGTTGGCGCCGATGTTGAGCACCATGGAACCCATGGCCGGGTGATCGGGGGGGACGTCGGGAAACAACCGTCGCATGAGGGGCCGGAGGATGCGCCCGAGGACAAGGACGAGGCCGGACTGCTCGGCGAGGCGCATCAACCCGAGCCAGACGCACATGATGCCCGCGAGCCCCAGGGCCAGATCGACGGACTGGCGGGCTCCGGCCATGGCGCCGTCGAGGGCGGCCTGCAAGCGCTGGCCGAACCCCGCCACCATGGCGGCGGAGACGACCATGAGGAGCCAGATCCAGTTCAACATGACGGGGAGGCTTTCACGCCGGGGCAAGGCTGACGCCAACGCCCGGGGCGTGGGAAGCCGGCAGATGCACCCACCTGGAGGCGGGGGTGTAGCTTCAGCCTTTTGGCCTTGGGACTCTCGAGGCAAAGGCCAGCCCTTCGCGGCGCCTGCTCGATGGGGGGTACCCGCGTTGCGCGGGGGATGGCGGCGCACACGGCAGGCGGTTGTTTGCGGTGCCCGCGCCGCCCCCGGTTGGCCGCCTACTTCTTCTTCTTCTTGTTGGCCTTCGTCTCGGCGTCCCGGAGGGTCTTGTCGGCCTTGTTGTTCTCGGCCTCCTCGGTCCGTTCAAATTCCTTCTCGGCGACGCGGACGCCGGGGAGTCGTGCGCGCTCGGCGTCCGCCATCATGGCGGCGTCGGCGGGCGTGGGCAGGACGGTGGGGCGCATCAGGACCATGAGCTCCGTGCGGGTGCCGGTGCGGGAGCGGGAGGAGAAGAGGTTGCCGAGGACAGGAACGCTGGAGAGGCCGGGGACGCCGGACTTGGAGCGGGAGGTGTTGGAGTTGATGTAGCCGCCAAGGAGGATGGATTCCTTGTTGCGGACGGTGACGGTGGAGGACGCGGTGCGGTTCTGCGTGGAGGGCACCTCGTTGTTGTCGATCTTAAAGGTGGGCCCGAGCTGGTCGATGTTCTGGGTGATCTCCATCACGACGAGGTTGTCCGGGGTGATGAAGGGGATGACGTCGAGGCTGACGCCGACGAACTGGCGCTGGATCTGGGTGGAGTTGCCGAAGCCGCCGCCGAAGAAGGAACCGGTGACAAAAGGGACCTCGGAGCCGACCTGGAAGTTGCCGGGGGTGGCATGGGAGGTGAGGACGCGCGGCCGTTGGATGACGTTGACGCGGGAGTCGGTGGCGAGTGCATTCATGGCGATGTCCCAGTTGTTGCCGAGCTGCATGAAGTAGGACAGGCCGGAGCCGGAGGGGAAGTTGGACGCGGACTGGGCGATGCCGCCGAGGAACTGGTTGCCGGTCCCGAGCGGGTTGCCGCCGTTGTTCATGACGCCGCCGCCCACGACCTTGGGGTCGCCATTGAACTGCTTGGGACGTTGGCCCGCGGTGACGCCGTAGTTGAGGCTGTCGTTGAGCGACACCTCCATGATGATCGCCTCGATGAGGACCTGGGCGAGGAGGGTGTCCACCTTGGCGACCACCTCCTTGATCTTCGCGATGTCCTTCTTGCGGGCGTAAACGATGAGGGAGTTGGAGCGAAGGTCCGCCGTGATGTTGGCGTTCTGCATGAGCTCGCCAAGGGAACCGAGGCCGCCCTGCCCGCGGCCGGAAGCGTTCAACCGGCTCTGGAACGTCTGGCCCGCCGCGGCCGTGGGGGTGGTGCCGATCCTCGTGGGGGTCGTCACTTGGTTGGGATAAAAGTTGCCCCGGTTGAAGTTGTTGAAGCCGGACCCGCCAAAGCCGGAGCCCATGCCGGAGCCGAAGCCGCCCATGCCCGAGCGACCGCCGGAGAAGCCGCTCCGACGGGACCCCATGCCGCCTTGGCCGAACCCGGAGCCCATGCCGCCCATGCCGGTCGCCCCGCCCACGGAGCTCATGCCCCCGCCCCCGCCCCCGCCGCTGCCGGAGATCACGCTCTGCATGGTCTGGTAGATGTCCTCGACCTTGCCGTAGCGAATGGGGATGACCTCGAGGATGAACTCGTCCTCGATCTCGATGTCCACGCGGGCGATGAGCTCGAGCATGCGCTTCACGTTGATGGCGAAGTCGCGGAGGATGAGCGTCTTGGTGCTTTCGAGGGCGACGATCCCGTTGGCGCCCTGGGCGGAGGCGAAGACCTTGACCAGCTCGCTGGCTTCCTTGGGGTCGAGGTGCTTGAGCTGGACGACATGGGTGACGAACTGGCTGGCCTCCGCGTAGTTGGTGGAGGCTCCGTTGCTGAACTTGCCGCCCATCTGCATGGCCTGCTGGGAGGGCACCACGAGGATGAAGTTCTCGCCGGTCGGGATGGTGGTGATGGCATTGAGGGCCATGACGGTGTCAAGCGCCTGGATGGTTTCCTCCACGCTCAGGGTCTTGGTGGGCAGGTACGTAATCTGTTGCTTCAGGTTCAGCCCTTGGCCCCGGAGCACCGTGCGGCCCGTCAGGCGCGAGTAGAACCCGTCCAGCATCTGCTCAAGCTCCATGTTCCGGAACTTGACCGACTCGACGAGCGCCTCGGGCGTCTCGGCCTCCAGCGCGGCGGCGATGGCGGCGTCGTTGGCTTCTTGGTCGGCGTTGCTCACCGGTTGCTGGCCAGGTGCCGGGGGCGTTGCCGGCTTGGCGGCACCCGGAGCGCCGGCGGCACCCGGGGTTCCTGGCCTTGCCGCCGCGGGGCCTGCCGAGGCTGAGGGACGCGTGGTTGCGGAGGCGTTCGCGGCGTTGGTCGCCTTTCCGGCAGCCGCCCTCGGGAACTGGGGTGGCAAGGCGATGCGATTGGTGGTTGCAGCCGTGCCGGAAGCCGCGGCGGGCACCCCGGGAGGAGCAGGACTTGCTGGGGTGGCGGCAGCAGGGCTCGCGGGGGCAGGCGTGGAAGGCGTGGAAGGCTTCGAGGGTGGCGCGGGGACGGCCGGCCTTGGGGCCGGGGGAAGCGCGGGTGCCGTGGGCGCGGCGGGCGGCGTCTGGGCTGACACGACGCCCGCGAGGACGAGCCACGCAGCGCACCGGATGGCTAGGGATGGGGTTTTCACTTGGATCCTTGCTTGGGGGGCCGGTTGGTCGCGGCCGGTGTGGAAGTCTTGCTGGCGCCCGGGGACGCGGGAGAGGCGGCGGGAGCGGTCCCCTTTGGCGTCGCGTCCCTTGCGGACGTTCCACCACCGGGCTTGGGGGCAGACACCGCCTTCTTCTGGACGCTGGCCACGAAGGTGATGGTGGCCGTCAGGCGGGTCTGGGTGGGGTCAAGGCGGAGGTTGGAAACGTCCCGAACCCGGACCATGGAAGCGCCCGAGCCGAGGGCGTAGAGGAATGCCACCAACTCGGGCTCGCCGGCGTTCAGCGCCACCGTCACCTGGATGTCGTCGAAGAACTGGTTGGTCTGGGAACCGCCGACCCTCGCGGAGACGGTGGAAGGAATCATGCTCAGGATTTGGACCCCGGCGGCCGTGGCCTCGCGGTTGATGTCGGCTTGGAGCCTGTTGGCGGCGTCATCCCCGGCAAGTTGGGCGCCCGAGGTTTGCAGCTCGACCAAGCGCTTGGCATAGCCGTTGGTCTTCGTGGTCTCCGAGAGGTATCGCGACTGGAGCCGCCCGGCCTCCTCGAGCCCCCTCTCGACCTTTTGGTACTCGTCCCACTTGGGCCAGACGAACCAGTAGCTCGCCAAGGCCACCATGACGACCATCGCCAACAGCACCATGCGGCGCTCGGCAGGTTGAAGGTTCAGGCGGTCAAATAGCGCCGTCATTTGGCCTCCATCCGGTTGAGCTCCGCCTCGAAGCTCCATGTCGCCATCGTTCCGCGCACCTGAACCTGCGCCGGCTTTACCGAAGCGAACAACGGCTGGTTCCGCACCTTCACCGCCAGCAACTCGGAGTTGAACCGGGTCACGGCATCGCGCCGCGAGGGGTCCACGGTGCCATCCAGCCGCAGCGTCCGGCCCCGGATGAAGTTCATGGTCGTGAGCGTGAGGTCGTCCGGCAACGTTTCCACGGTGGCCTTCCAGCAATCCAGCGCGGCGAACCGAAGGTTGGCCTGCTCCTCAAGGATGAGGACCTGGTCGCGGAGGCGCATGGCGTTCGTGTAATGCTGGGCAAGGCCACGAAGGTTCACCTGGGTGTCCGACAGCTCGCTTTCCTTGTGGGTGAACCATGCGATGCCCCCAAGGACCAGCACGAGGTACAACGCGCCCACCGACCCCAGCCCCCGCATCCACAGCCGGTCCACGAACGCCTGCCGGTTCCTCGTCGCCACGTCCTCCGGCACCAGCGTGATCCCCGCCCGTCCCAGCGCCATCCGTGCCGAGTCGGCCGCGACGGCCGACGCCTCCCGGGCCGGCTGCCTTGCGGGCGCCCCTTGACCCGACCACTCCGCCAAGGCCGGCCCCAAGGCGTCCGCCCACGCCTCGCCGCCCACCAGCCGGACGGGCGGCGTCTCCTTGAGCCAGCCCTCCATCTCGGCCGCCCATGCAACACGCGTCAGCGCCGCCGCCAACGCCCGGCCCCCGGCCTCGCCCGGCATCAACCTCAGGACGTCCACCTGCCGAACCCGCCCATCCACCCTCCATGCCACCGCGACCAACCCCTGCGCACCCCCGGGATCCGACACAACCCAAAGCCCGTCCTCCTGGAGCCGGCCCGCCAACTCTCGTGCGAGGGGGATGTCCAGCCGGTCCGCAACGAATCCCTTCGCAGCCAACGCGGCAAGTCGTTGCTCCACCACGTTCCGCGCGACGATGGCCACCAGGACGGTCGTGCTGCTCCCGCCATGCGCACCCGGCAACACCTCGAACCCATGCACTGCCTGCGCTGCCGGGATGGGCGAGATCTTCTCGAGCTGGATCTCCACCATCGGCCCGATCTCGGAAGGCTCCGTCGTGGGGAGATCCAGCACCCGCAGGCAGGCTGTCTCGGAACCCATCCACGCCACGTCCAGCCTTGGCTTCAGCAGGAGTTGCCAGTCGCGGCCCGCCACGAAGCCCGGCAACGGGACATCTGCCGGGACCTCATGGATGGCGCCGGGCCGGACGCCATCCCGGGCGGACTCGAAGGCATGGACGCGCCCGCGAGGGCCGCCATGGGCAGGACCGTCCAGCAAGACGAGGCAATGCTTCTCCCTGGAACGACGCTGGCTCATGAGGGGCCGCCCTTGTCCCCGCCCAGCAACCCCTTCACGTGCTCCTCCGTCTGGGTGACGCGGAGGACCTCCTCGATGGTCGTGATGCCGGCCTTCACCTTGCGCCAGCCGTCCTCGCGCAACGTCCGCATCCCGGCATGGCGCGCGGCCTGCCCGAGGGTCGAGGCGGGGGCGCGGTTCATGACCATGGGCCGGATGGACTCCGAGACGACCATGAGCTCATGGATGCCGAGCCGGCCTTGGTACCCGAGCAGCCGGCATTCCTCGCACCCCACGCCCTTCATGAAGGCCGTCGTGTCGATCTCGTCCTCCGGGAAGCCCGCCTTGAGGAGATACTGCCGGTCCACGTTCTGGCGGGTGGCGCAATGCTTGCAAATGGTGCGGACAAGGCGTTGCGCCATGACCGCCTCGACCGAGGACGCCACGAGGAACGGCTCGATGCCCATGTCGATCAACCGCGTGAACGCGCTCGGCGCGTCGTTGGTGTGGAGCGTGCTGAACACCAGGTGGCCGGTCAGCGAGGCCCGGATCGCGATCTCCGCCGTCTCGAGGTCGCGGATCTCGCCCACCATCACCACGTTCGGGTCCTGCCGGAGGATGTGCCGCAGCCCCACCGCAAACGTCAGCCCGATGTCCGAGCGCACGGGAATCTGGTTGATGCCGCGCAGCTCGTACTCGACGGGGTCCTCGATGGTGATGATGCGCTTGGTCACCGAGTTGATGGCCGACAGGAACGCGTACAGCGACGTGGACTTGCCGGAGCCGGTCGGCCCCGTGACGAGGAAGATG
>CAIYFP010000076.1 GCA_903925515.1 uncultured Verrucomicrobiota bacterium | reverse complement strand
CCATCGACGGCGCCGAGACGGTGGCGTCGGTGGAGTTCTATGCGAACGGCAGCAAAGTGGCGACGAAGACGCAGAAGCCCTTCTCCTACGACGTGCCCGCCACAGTCGCGGGGACACGCACGTACACGGCCAAGGCGTTGAAGTCGGGCGGTGGGGTCGTCGCGGAGTCGCTGCCCTTGATGATCACCTTTGCCGTCAACACGGACCCGACAGCCGATGCGGACGGGGATGGTTATAGCACGGGGCTTGAGCAGTTGGCGGGGTCGAACCCCCAGGACGCCAGCTCGGTGCCGGGTGTGTTGTATCAAGACCTGGTGGGCTGGTGGCGGCTGGATGACGGGAGCGGCACGGCATTGGCGAACGTTATGGGCGCGGGCCCGAGTGCGACGTTGCGCGGCGCGTCGGCATGGGCGGATGGATTTGTCCAAAAGGGCCTTGCGTTGAACGGGACGGATCAGTCCATCGCGTTCGGGAGCGGGGCCGCCCAGACGGGGACCGGAAGCTTCACGGCGAGCGCGTGGGTTCGCATCGCGCCCGGGAATGCCCAAGGGAGGTTGTTCCAGCAACGAGGCAGGGCCGGCATCGACGGCCAGTACACGGTCACGGTGGAAGCCAACGGGACGGTGAGCTTCTTCATGTACAACGGAGGCTCCCAGTTCACGACGACGTCGAGCCGCGCCATCAATGACAACCGATGGCACCTGGTCACGGCGGTGCGCGATGGGCCCCAAAACCGCCTGTACATCGACGACGCCCTTGCGGCGTCCGCCACGCACTCCGCGACGCTCGCCTTGACCAGCCTTCCCTTCGTCCTCGGCAGGGACGAGCGCGACTCCAACAGGTACCTGCGCGGCACCGTGGACGAGGTCCGTCTATATCGGCGCGCCCTCACGACGGAGGAGGTCGCGAGCCTCTATCGCGAGCCCGGAAACATGGTCCAGGCCCCGCGCTTCGACGGGGACATCGTGGCGGGCAACCCGGCGGAGGCGGGCATGGCTTACGCGTTGGATCTGAGCACCCTCGCCAACGACCCGAACACGTTGGGTTCCGACGTGTTGACGTTTGCGAAGGTGAGCGGGCCAGCATGGCTTTCGATCGCGGGCAACGGTGCCCTCTCGGGGACGCCGTCGGCTTCGGACCAAGGAGCGAACTCATGGGTGGTCCGGGTGACGGACCTCAATGGGACCCAAGATGAGGCAACGTTGACGGTCCAGGTCAGCCCGCAGAACTACTGGACGGTGGCCGGTGGGGGAAGCTGGGGCACGTCGGCGAACTGGCTCACCGGCGTCGTGCCCGCCGGGTCTGGCAGCGTTGCGCGCTTCAACCGGGTCAACCTGACTGCGGACGCGGCCATCACCTTGGACGGCTCGCGCACGGTGGGAACCTTGGCCTTCGATGACACGACGCCGTCGCACGGATGGAAGATTTCTTCAGGAACGGGAGGGACCTTGACGTTGGATGGGGGGTCCGGAATGACAACGGTGGACGTGGGGACCGGGATCCTGGAGGTGAATGCGGTGGTGGCCGGAGGCAAGGGCCTGACCAAGACGGGCGCGGGAACCCTGCTCTTGACCGCCAACAACACCTACACGGGCGAGACCTTGGTG
>CAIYFP010000075.1 GCA_903925515.1 uncultured Verrucomicrobiota bacterium | reverse complement strand
GCGAACGTCACCGCCACCACCCTCGGCTCGAACAACGCCGCCTCGCCCGTCACCTGCCGCATCACCAGCAACACCCCGGCCACCGGCAGCCATGTCAGCACGAAGAACAGCCACGCGCCCGTGAACTTCGCCAGCACCACCTCCCAGTCCCCCACCGGCGTCGTCATCAGCGCCTCGTACGTGCCCCCGGACTTCTCCCCCGCGAACGACCGCATCGTGATCACGGGCGACACCAGCAACACCACCAGCCAGAAGTAGGCCGTCTGGTAGAACAACTCCGTCACCGGCGCCTCGTGCGGCATCTGCCGGATCCGCTCGACGAGGTCCACAAGGCTGAAGCCCGTCAGCAGCAGCACCCCCGCCACCACCACGTAGCCCGTCAGCGAGTTGAACTGCATCCCAAGCTCCCGCCGCACCAAGGTTGGAAACGCCCTCATCCCTTCATTCCTCCCGGACCTTCCCACGCGTCAGGTGCACGAAGATGTCCTCAAGCGAATGCCTCCCGCGCGTCAGTTCCCTCAGGGGCCACCCGCGCGACCGCGTCTCCTCGAACACCAGCAACCGCAGGTCCGCGCCGTTCCTCGGCGACAACGTCACCCGCTGGTAGGCCCCGTCCATCGGCTGCACGTCCACGGTCTCCACCCCGGGCAGGTCCCGGAACGCGTCCCTCAGCGCCTGCACCGGCGCATCGACCTCCGCCACCACCTGTCCCCCAAGGCTCAGCGTCCCCTCGAGGTCCTCCGTCCGGTCCGACGCAAGGATCCGGCCGCGGTGCAGGATCAGCACCCGCGAGCACGTCATCTCCACCTCGCTCAGGATGTGCGTCGAGAGCACCACCGTGTGCCGTTTCCCAAGGTCCTTCACCAAGGCCCGCACGGACCGGATCTGGTGCGGGTCCAGGCCGATCGTCGGCTCGTCCAGGATGATCAGGTCCGGCTCGTGCACCAGCGCGTCCGCTAGCCCCACCCGTTGCCGGTAACCCTTCGACAATTGCCCCACGATCCGCCCCGAGACCCCGCCAAGGCCGCATTGCTCCAGCACCGTGTCCACCCGCTCCCGGCTCCGACGCCAGCCCAGCCCCTTCAGCCGCGCCCGGAACTTCAGGTACTCCCGCACCCGCATGTCGAGGTGCAGCGGGTTGTTCTCCGGCATGTACCCAATCCGGCGCCGCACCTCGTCCGGCTCCCGGAACACGTCCCGCCCGGCCACCCGCACCGTGCCGCTCGTCGCGGGGAGGTAGCACGCAAGGATGCGCAGGGTCGTGGACTTTCCCGCGCCGTTCGGCCCAAGAAAGCCCACGACCTCGCCGCGGCCGATGCTGAACGAAATGTCGTCCACGGCCGTTCGCCCCGGATAACGCTTCGTCAGGTTCCGCACCTCGATGATCGGTTCCCCCGATTCCATGCCCGTCCGGAAACCCTAGCCCTGCACGCATCGCGTGCCCAAGCGGGATTTCCCACGTCTTTCGCGCCCGCGACCCAAGGCCCTGCGCATGCCCCCGGGAATCCCTCGGTCCACGAGGGAATCGCCCGGTCCCAGGGCGGATGGGTTTCGGCAGGCTGCGTGCCAACGCGCCATCGTGGCGGATGGGCATGAACCCCGGCTCGGGCATCCATGAGGCTGCATTCCTTGCGTCATGGCGGCATGGCGCGAGGGGTTCCCCGCTGCCTGCGTCTCGGAATCCGGGCATGAGGCGGCCCGGGTTTTTCACTCCAGGATCAGGGCCAAGGCAGGCCCCGGTTGATGGGGTGAGGCGAGAACCGGGCACTCCAGGACGGCTCACGCGCGAACCAGGGCGCCTCCCGGGCCGTTGCCATCCCCCGCGTTTCGTGGTGGGGTCCGCCCCCGGCCCGTCGCCGGGATCACATCATGCAGACGAGCGACCTCATCCGCCTCGGTGTTCCCCATGGGGAGGCCATCCGGCGCGGCATCGACTTCATCACGCGGTACATCCTGAAGACAAAGGACCGCGAGGGGCTTCGCGCCGCCGTGGAGGCCGTGGTGGCGAACCCGTCCGGCCATCTCGCGGACCCATTGGCGGGCGAGTTCGCGGCGGCGTTGCTCCGGGCACCCCGGCCCATCCGGCCGTCCATGGCCCCATGGCGCAAGTGGGGCGACCACCTCGAGCCGGAGGCCCTCAACCAGATGGCGCGCGCCTGCCAGTTGCCCGTCTCGGTCGCCGGCGCCCTCATGCCCGACGCCCATGTCGGCTACGGCCTCCCCATCGGCGGCGTCCTCGCCACCGAGAACGCCGTGATCCCCTACGCCGTCGGAGTGGACATTGCCTGCCGGATGAAGATGACCGTGCTCGACCTCGCCGTGCGTGACCTCGACCGAAAGCGGGAACGACTCGCAAGGGCCATCGAGTCCGAGACCCGCTTCGGCGTCGGGGCGCGCTTCGACACCCCCCGCGAGCATGCCGTGCTGCACGAGGACTGGTCCGTCAGCCCGGTCACGGCCCGCAACAAGGACCGCGCCCGCTCCCAGCTGGGCACCAGCGGCTCCGGCAATCACTTCGTCGAGTTCGGCACGTTCACCAACCCCGAGCCCATCGGCGCGTTGCCCGCCGGGGAGCACGTCGCCCTGCTCAGCCATAGCGGCAGCCGGGGCACCGGCGCCTCCGTGTGCGACCACTACAGCCGTCTCGCCATGGCGAAGCATCCCGAGCTGCCCAAGGAGCTTGCTCACCTTGCATGGCTCGACCTCGACGACCCCGACGGCGCCGAGTACTGGGCGGCCATGCAGCTCATGGGCCAGTACGCCGCCGCCAACCACCAGCTCATCCACGAGCATATCGCGCGACACCTCGGCCTCGACGTCCTCCTCGATGTCGAGAACCACCACAACTTCGCATGGCGCGAGCGTCACGTCGTCCATGGCGTCGAGCGCGAACTCATCGTCCATCGCAAGGGCGCCACCCCCGCCGGCGATGGCGTCCTCGGCATCATCCCGGGTTCCATGTCGTCGCCCGGCTACCTCGTCAGCGGGCTCGGCAACCCCGAGTCGCTGCGCTCCGCATCGCATGGCGCCGGGCGCGTGATGAGCCGGACCCAGGCCCTCAAGTCCCTCGAATGGGACCGCGTGCGGCGCCAACTGCGGGAACGTGGCGTCCACCTCCTGTCGGCCGGCCTCGACGAGGCCCCCGCCGTGTACAAGGACATCGACCAGGTCATGGCCGCCCAGGCCGACCTCGTCCGCGTCCTCGGCCGCTTCGACCCGCGCCTCGTCAAGATGGCTCCGGAGGGAGAGAAGGCGGAGGATTGAACCGCGGGGGGCAGCCGTTGCCCAACCGCAGGGCGTCCCGGGCTCGCGTGCCATGGGATTCCACGTGCTCCCGGCCGCGCCGAGCCGGTTCAGAACGAAAGCCCGACCGTGACGAAGAACGTCCGCGGGAACCGGGGCCCATACGTGTAGGCGGCGTCCCGGTAACGGCCGGTGTCGAGGTCGGACTGGAACGTGTTGGAGAGGTTGCGGCAGCCCAGCGTCAGGCGTGCCTGCATGCCGGGGTTCCATTCCCATGTGCGGGTGACGGAGGCGTCCGCGACGACGAACCACGGCGATTCCCGCATGACATTGCCGAGCCGGAGGGGTTGGCCCGGGTAGCTGCCAAGGAGCGGGCTGGCGTCGCCCACCAGATCATTCAGGACATGCGGCACCCGCATCGGCCCGGTGGCGCGCAGGCCCATGAATCCCTCCCAGCGCCCGTTCCGGACCGTCGCCTTGAGGCTGCCGTGCCGGTCCGGCGTGCGAATGAACCTGCGCGACAGCACGGCGGGGTCCGACGGGTCGGCGCCGCCGGGGTCGCCAAGGTGAAGCTGCGGCCGGTCGAACTCGGACCGTTGCTCGATCCATGATGCCTCGATGCGAAGGGCCGAGGACGGGATGAAGGCGACGCTGGCCTCGGCCCCGGCGACCCATGCGTTGTCGGCGTTGACCTTGGTCCTTCGCAATAGCCCGGGCTCGTCCTGAACCGGGTCGATCTCGTTGAAAAACGTGCCCTCGATCCGAGTGAAGAAGGCGTTGGCGTCGGCAACCCAACGCGCGCCCGGCCGCCACTCGGGCCCCAGCAGCATGGAATAGGAACGTTCCTCCCGCAGCGAGGGATCGCGCCGCACCACCTGCAAGTCGCCCCCCACGTTCGACACATGGAGGTCCTCGTCGAACAACTCCGGGGCGCGAAACCCGGACCCGGCCGAGGCACGCCATGCCCACTCGGGGCCCGGTCGCCACAGCCCCGCGACCCGCGGCGAGACCACGGGGCGCGGAAGCAACCGGTGGAAGTCCGCGCGGATGCCCGGGACCCATTCCCACCGATCGGACGGGTTCCAGCGATCCTCGAGCATCAACCCCGTGTTCTGGTACCGGTCGGACACCTCCCGGTACGAAGCGCGGTCGCGCAGCGTCTCGTGCCGGAAGTGAACGCCGCCGGTCCATGCATGGTTTTCCATGCCGTGCCATGTGACCCGCGCGTCGCCCAATCCCTGCCGGTCGGTCGAGCGCCCAAGCCCGAGCCCGGGCGCCCAGTCCACGTTGAACGGCGGGACCGGAAGGCCATCCGACCCGACCGGCGCGAGCGACGCCGGCGGCAACATGGGATCCCAGTCCGGGTCGGCCGGACCCCCAAGCGGTCCGGTGCCGCCGTAGTAGGAGTCCCGGCCGACCGTGATGACCCCTCCGGAGACACGCGTGGACCAGTCCGCGTTCCATTCGTGGTCCCACGTGACGGTTGCGCCGTGTCGCCGGGACTGGATGGCCTCGGCGATGCCCGTCGTCTCCGGCGGGCGATCCAGCGCGCCCCCGGCCATCTCGCCGCCCCGGCGTTCCTCATGGGTCCAGAGATAGTCCACCATCACTTGGCTGCCGGGGCCGGGCTTCCACCATGCCCGGGCCCCGGGCGCAACCAGACGTCGCCGCGCAACCTCCGAATAGCCGTCGCCATTCACGTCGATGGCGCGGACCCGCGACTCAAGGCCGTGCAGGGTCAACCCGGTGGCGCGTTGCGGTCCGACGAGGTGGACCGCGCCCGAAAGGTCATGGTTGGGCGTGCCGATGCCCCCGGGCCGATCCATCTGGTTGGCGGAAGCCTCGAGAAAGCCGCCGGTCTCGCGCGCGATGCGCGGCACAAGGTTGATGGAGCCGGCGACGGAGCCGGGTCCGACCATGACGCTGCCGGGCCCCTTGACGATGTCGATCCGCTCCAGGAGCCCGACGGGGATTTGCTCGATGCCATAGACGGCCGACAGGCCCGACTGCATGGGCAGTCCGTCCTGGAGGATCGCAAGGTACCTTTGGGGAAGGCCGAGAAGCCGCACCTCCGTGGCGCCGCAGTTCTGGCAGGTGGTGTCGAGCCGGACCCCGGGCGTGTACTCGATGGCGTCGGAAAGCTTGACCGCCTGGATGGCACGGGCCTCCGACGCCAGCACGGATTCCGTCCGGATGGCACCCCCAAGGTTCCTCTCGTCTGGCGGCGCGCCGCCCTTGATGACTTGCCGGATGGCGGGCGGGGGCGTGGGCTCGCCTGCAAGGGCGGCACGGAGTCCGGCCATCAGGATGGGGAGCCATGAGGCCGATCCGGGACCATGGATCCAGCGGGGCTTCATCGGCATGGGTGTGCTGCGCAGCCTACTTCCCGGCCTGCGGCGCGAGGACCGTGAGCCAGAGGTCGTCGATGGAATCCCGCACCAGCCGCCGGAATCCTTGCGGGACCCCGTTGTTCTCCCCGGCGCTGACGAGGTCCATCCGGACGGGCAGGGACTTCATGCCGCCTTTCTCCATGACGCGGACCTGGAAGGCCACGGCCGCAGCCGGGGCGTTGGTGGCGGCCACGAGGCGAAGCGTGACGCTGGTGGCCTTGGCGTCGGCCTCCGCGGACGCTGCGTTCACGCCCTCGGGGAGGCCTTCGGCGGAAAGCGTCAACGGCACGTCATGGCCATGGGCGCGGCCAAGGGAGACGACGATTTCGTGGGTCTTGCCCGGCGCGATGGAGAAGGCGTTCTCGGCGACCGTCGGGCGGAACGACGGCACCGGCCGCGCCACGGAAACGCGGTACCAACGGTCCGTGCCCCCAAGCCGAAGCAGGCTGCCGACCGCGACGACGAACGATCCGTCGGCGGGCGCGGTCCACTCGAGCCGGGGATCGCTCCCGTTGCCGTCGTCATTGCGGGCCAGTTCCTTCCCATGGCTATCCTCGACGCGCAGCCAAGCGTCGAGGTTGAACCCGAGCGACGCGGAATGGACGGCAAGCAGGAGCGTGTCCCCCTTCTCGGCCTTCAGGATGAACCGGTCGATGTCCCCCTCGCGGTCGAGGTTGCCGGTGAAGCCGCCCGGCACCGGCAGGGCATGGGCCATGGCGACGTCGTCGTTCGGCTCGGACTCGCGGCCCTCCGGGCCGTCGCCAACAAGGGGGTCCACGAGGGCGGGAAGGCCGTGGTGCAGAAGGGGCGCGGCGATGGCGTCCGGCGACAGGCCCGACGCATTGAAGAGGACCGGGTTGTTGGACGCGGCGCCAAGGTTCCACCCGACGAGCGAGAGGGAGTTGGTCCGGCCGCGTTGGACGCCGAGAGGCAGGGCATGGCGCACCACCGGCCCGGCGTGCACGTGCAGGCGATAGACCGCATGGGCTTTGCCGGAGAGACGGATGTCGGAGTCGGCGGGGTAGGGGAACGTGAAGAACTGGAGGACATGCTTGCCGCCCGTCGGCGAGGTCCATGCAAGCAGGGGATCCAGCGAGCGGCCGTCGTCATGGTTCCATGTGACCTGCCGCCGCCCGGGCCCGAGCAGGCGCAGGACGGGGTCCATCGGCGACATGAGCGTGTAGGCCTGCGCCCATGCGACCACCGACTGGCCCTCCGCAAGGCTGAACTCGAACGAGTCCACGTCGCCGGACTTCTCGAGGCGGCCATGGATGACGACCGGCGGGGTGACCGGGTTCGCCTGCGAGGCGGCGTCGTTGTTGGGCTCGGACTCGGCGTCCAGCCGGTTGGACGAATCGATGACAAGGAACCGCGGCGCGCTCGTGCCCTCGGCGTTGAAGGCGCGCAGGTAACGCACGCCGGCCGGGGCGTTGGACGGCACATGGACCACGACCGAGCCGTTGTTCGTCGTCGGCTGGACCACCATGCCCGGCAGGTCCGACCAAAACCGCGGCGGCCATGGGTCGAACTTGCCGACCAAGACGACGACGTTGGAGGTGCCCGGAGCAAGCGCCGCGGGCAGGACATGGTCCATGACGGGCACCGCGGCACGTCCGGGAATGGACGCAGCAAGCACGGCCATGGTTGCAAGGAGACGGGCGGACATGCGCGGGCGGGGCAGGGCGGCCGTTGGGACGGTGGGCTAGGCGAAGAGCTGCTGGATCCGGCGGCCGTTGTTGACGAGCTGCACGGGACGCCCGGTGTTGGTGTGGAGGACCTCGGAGGGGTCGATTCCCATCTTCAGGTAGATCGACGCGGTGAAGTCCTCCGGCTTGTGCACGGTGTCCGAGGCCGCGTAGCCCTTGGCGTCCGTCGCGCCGATCACCGCCCCGCGCGGGCATCCCGCCCCGGCCATCAGCACGGACATCGCGTGCGGCCAATGGTCCCGCCCCACGTCCTTGTTGACCTTCGGGGTGCGGCCGAACTCGCCGAGCAGCACGACGAGGGTGCTGTCGAGCAGGCCGCGTTCGTCGAGGTCCCGGATGAGGGCCGCCACGCCCCGGTCCATGTTGCGGACCTGGTCGCCCTTGTACGCCTCGAAGAGCTTCGTGTGATGGTCCCACCCGCCCGAGTTCACCGTGACCCATGGAACTCCCACCTCGACGAGGCGCCGGGCCATCAGCAAGCGCTGGCCAAAGTCGTTCCGTCCGTAGGCGTCCCGCACCTTGCCGTCCTCCCGCGCAAGGTCGAACGCGTTCTGCGCCTTGCTGGACAACACAAGGTTGACCCCTTGCGCAAGGTATTGGTCGAACGCGACGGCCGGGTCCTCCGCCAGCTTGTCCGCATGCCGCTTCATCGAGTCGAGCGCGGCCCTCAGCTCCCGGCGCGACGCGGCCCGCCCCTCGGAGATGTCCGACGGCAGGACGACGTCGCGCACCCGGAAACCCGCGGAGTTCGGGGAGCCGTCGATCACGAACGGGGCGTGTTGACCCCCGAGGAAGTTCGGCCCTCCGCTGCGCGTCACCGAGGGCATCGACACATACGGGGGAATGCCATCGCGCGGGCCCCGCTTCCATGACACCACGGAGCCCATGGACGGGTGGAACGTGACGAAGGCGCCGCAGGCAACCGGAACCGGCGTGGGCGAGCCCGTCATCAGGTAGTGGTTGCCACCCCCGTGGTTCGGATCCTTGTGGCAGATGGACCGGATGATCGCGGACTTGTCGGCAACCTTGGCCAGCTCGGGCACGGCCTCGGAGAAGCGGATGCCGGGAACGGACGTGGCGATGTCCTTGAAGCTGCCGCGGATGTCCGAGGGGGCGTCGGGCTTGGGATCGAAGGTCTCGTAGTGGGAGGGCCCGCCATCGAGCCAGATCAGGATGCAACTCGCGGCGCGCGGCCCGGCCGGGGCCGGAGATGCCACCCGTGCCGACGGCGCGGCATGGGCCTTGAGCCGAAGCCCGTCAGCAAGGCCCATCCCCAGAAGCCCGCCGAGCCCCAACTGGATGAAGTCGCGCCGCCGAACGCCCGCGCAATTGTGCGTTGGACCGTCCATGCCCCAAAACTGTACCCGCTCCGCAACGTCTCGGGGAAGGTGCAACTCGGGAAATGTTCAGGGCCGCCCCCTGCCCTCCACGAACCCCCGAATGCATCCGGAATCGCCGGCCCCTCTCCCCATGCCACACCCCCCTGCGCCGTGCAGCGGCAGCCTGTCGCTTGCCCTGCCCATGCCAGACCCGAGACGGCCCCCAATCTGCGTGTCGGCAGGGGCGAATCCCTCGGTCCACAAGCCGGGGGGTTGCCGCAGGCTGCGGGCCCGCATGCAGGTGTAACGGATGGGAATGGCTTTTGGCATGCGCCCTCCGGAGCCTGCATCCTTTGCGTCCTGGGGTCTTGCCGTGGACCCCCTCCTCGTCATGACTCATGGAATCGACGCGCCAGACCCCTGTTGCTCGTCACGCCATGACGCGAGGACGCAAAGGAGGCCCGCCCAGTCGTGCCACCCCCGGCGGCGTCGCGTGTGCCAGGAACCCGCCGCTGAAATGCGGCTCCATCGTGGATCAGGGGTCCATCCGGGCCTTGCATGATGCCCGGCTTGCCATGGGCCACGCCGGCGACGATAGCAAGGGGCTTGAAGCCCTCGCCCGACCACTACGACTCCGCATGGAAGCTCGTCATCGAGTTCCTGCTCCGGCCCTTCCTCGAACTGTTCTTCAAGGCCATCGCCGACGGCGTGGACTGGTCGGTCCGGCCGGAGTTCCTCGACGGCCAGCTCCAGTCCATCATGCCCGAGGGTTCGCCCGGCGAGATGCGCGCCGACAAGCTGGTCAGGGTGGGCTTGCTCGGCGGGGGCTCGGCGGTGTTGCTCGTCCATGTCGAGGTGCAGGCACAACGGGACCCGGACCTTGCGCGGCGGATGTTCCGCTACCATTACCGGCTGTTCGACAAGTTTGGGCATCCGGCGGCGAGCCTTGTGGTGCTGGCGGACGACGAGCCGGGATGGAAGCCGGGGGCGTACGAGCACGAGACGGGGATGTCGCGGCTGCGGTTCGAGTATGCGACGTGCAAGCTGCGGGAGCTGGACCTGGGGCCGTGGATCGCGGCGGGGAACCCGGTGGCGCGGGTGGTGCAGGCGCATCGGATCGCGCAGCGGACGCGCGGGGACATGGCGGCACGGCGGAAGGCGAAGCTGGCGTTGGTGAAGGAGTTGATGGAGGCGGGGCTGGGAGGGGAGGATGCGCGGCAGGTGATGCGGGTGGTGCACTGGCTGCTGGCGTTGCCGAGTGAGGAGGAGGTAGTTTTCATGAAGGAATTCAAAGAGAGCCTGGAGGAGAACATGCAAGACAAGGAAAGGAGTCCCTACGAGACGTTGGTGTGGGAGGCTGGGGTCGAGGAGGGACGGCGGCTGGGTCGGGACGAAGGGTGGCAGGAAGGGCGACAGGAAGGGCGGGAGGAGGGGCGTCAGGAGGGGCGTCAGGAGGGGCGACTTCTAGAGCGTCGAGTTGCGGCGCGGGACTTCCTTCTGGACGTGCTGACGACTCGGTTCGGGCATTGTGACGCGTCCTTGGTGCAGGAAATCGAGGCCGTCTTGGATGCGGACCGCTTGCGTGGGCTGGCGCAGCGGGCGTTGCGCGTGGCGTCCCTCTCGGAGTTTCGGAGCACGTTGTCCGGGCCAGTTTAGGGTGCCCCTAGCGGGGCATTGGGGTGGGCAGGTGGGTCTTGGTCTCGCGAAAGACTTCGGTCTCCAACCCAGTGATTTGCGACAGGCCGAGTGCCAACATGCAGGTGTAGCGCATGGGCGTGATCTTCCGCTTGGGTCCCCACGACCTCGCATCCTTGGCGTCTCCGTGTGAGGCATCCTCGACTTCATGACTCCCAGGAACACCCAAATCCCCGCGTAAGCAGGCGGGAATCTCTCGACTACAAGTGGATGGGTTGCGGCAGGCTGCGGGCCAACGTGCCATTGCAGCGGATGGGCATGAACCCAAGCTTGGGTATCCATGAGACTGCATTCTTCGCGTCATGGCGGCATGGAGTGAGGAACTCACCGCTGCATGCATCGCGGAATCCGTGCATGAGGCGGCTTGGATTTTTCACGCCAAGATCAGGGCCAAGGCAGGCCTTGGTGGATGGGGCCAGTGAAACCTGTCCCGGAGGCCAACCGGCGGTTTCATGGGAAGACGCCGTGAGGGGCCGTCTTTTCAACACTCCGTCGGCACAGCGTGAGCCGAGAACCGGGCACTCAGGAACTGCTTGCGCTGGAATCAGGGGAACAACGAATGCGACGCCGCGTCGGGCTTGACGACATCGCATGGACACGGGCTACCCGCGGCCATGGGCTCGTCCTCGCCGCACTCATGCGTCGTTGCAGGCGGGGCCTCGGCTTCGGGGCAACTAGCCAGGGGCCAAGGACCGGGCGTGGCGGTTTTCAACAGACAAATCAGGCCAGGTCCTGCGTCCTCCCCGAGGACACCGCTGTCGATGGCCGGCACTGATTCACTGGAGGAATTGTACGACGCCCATGCGGGAGCGTTGTTCGCCCTTGCCTTGAACCTGACACGGTCGGACGCCGACGCCCGGGACCTGCTCCAGGAGCAATTCCAACGCCTCGCCCGCCAGCCCATGCCAACTGGAGTCCGGGACCCGCGCGGCTGGCTCCTCCAGTCCATCCATCGCTTGGCGATCGATCGCGTCCGACGCCGGGCCACCCGCGAGCGGACGAGCGAACGTTGGTCCAAGGAATCCATGGAACTCTTTGCGCCCCATGCCGATCCCGACGAGGCCGCCTTCCGCCGGAACCTCGCCCAGGCCTTGGGCGACCTCCCCGAAGACCAGCGCTCGGTGGTTCACCTGAAACTGTGGGAGGGACGAACCTTCGAGGCGATCGCCCGACTGCTCGGGATCCCGCCCAACACGGCCGCCAGCCGCTACCGGTACGGGATAGACAAACTCCGGGCCCGACTGCGTCCCTTTTACGAGGAGATCCGCTGACCAGGACTCAAGACCATGGAAACCACGCCTTCCCCCTCGGATTCCGAGTGCCACGACGCATGGGAGACCCGGCTGGCCCATGTGCCGCTCGTGTCGCCGCCGACGGAGCTTCGCGCGATCTGCCTGAAGGCCGGCTCTTGGAACCCGCCACACCTCGCCGGGGCAACGCACTGGAAAACGTTCTGGCAAACCCTTTGGAAGGAGCATCGATGGACCCTCCAAGGCTTGGCTGCCGCATGGGCCTTCATCCTGGGACTCCAGCTGGCGACCCCGGAAATCCCCCTCCCGGTTGCCACGTCGAGAGCCGTCATGACCGACGAGACCCTTCGTTTCCTGGCCCGACAGCGGAAGGACTTCATGGCTTCGATCCGGGACGGCGATGTCTCGGACCTGCGTGGAGCCGAAGTACCCGGTCCCCCCGTGAGGCTTCCCTCGCCTGACCCTTCCAATCCTCGAAGGGGCACTCTCTCCACCAATCGCACGGGCTGAAGCCCGAGCGAGATTCCAACGGTCCTCGAATGATTCGCGATTTCCTTCAACCTACGCCCCGGCTCTCATGAGATTCCTGCATCGACTCCATCTCCTCCCGGCTCCGCACCAACGATTCGGATTCTGGCGAACGCTTCTCGTCGGCCTGGTGATCGGCATGGTGTTGGGCGCCCTCGTGATTCAGGTCGCCCGGGAGGATTCATGGCTCCTCAGGCTCGGCATGGTGTTCGCATCGTCCCTGCTGGGCGGGTTGCCGCCGCTCTTCTGGAATCGTCGGGCCGTGGCCCTTGGAGCCCCGGGCTTCTGGATGGTCTGGGGTCGGTGCCTGCGGCGCTGGGCGTTGGCCATTGCCGTGGTCATCACCGGGGTGTTCCTCGCACGCGCCATCGAGGGCCTCCGCGCGGCCCGGGCGTGGCAGGAGATCGAATCCAAGCTGAGGCAACGCGGTGAGCCGCTGACCCATGATGAGCTCTTGGGGCCGGCGATCCCCGCCGAACAGAACTTCGCGCAACACCCGCTCATGGCGGGTCTCTTGAACCATGAAGCAACCACCGACGCCAAGGGACGGCCCACCCACCGCTGGACCGGCCAACGCAGGCTCCACGAAATCCAGGACGCGCTGCGGTTCCCGGAGCCTCCGGCCGAGGAACCGAATGCCAGCAAGCCATGGCGACGCACCGGCCCCAACCTGGAGGCACTGGCCAAGGTGCTGAGGTCCGGAACGAACCGGGCGGCGCGAACCGTGTATGACGCCGGCCGCATGCAACCTCGGGAGACCAACGACCTGTTTCACCTCCCCATTCCCCCGGCGAACCTGCCCGCCCCGCAGGCGGTCCTGTACGCGCTCGAAGGACGCCGCGGGATCCTCGACCAGGTCACCGAGGCAGCGCGGCGACCCCACGCCCGCTACGACCTCCGCTACGCGGACGGCCCCAATGCCATCCTGCCCCATCTGGCGCTTCACAAGTCCATGGCAGCCCGGCTTCGCATCCGTTCCGCGGCCCGCGTGGCTGCGGGCGACACCCCGGGGGCCGCCGAAGACATCCACACGATGCTGCGGCTGGCGGAACTTACCGGCGAAGACCCCACCCTGATCGGCTACCTCGTGCGGGTGGCCATCCAGACCATCGCCCTCAGCGCCTTCTGGGACGGAACCTCGCAGCACGCGTGGTCGGAGCCCCAGTTGATGACGTTCCAGCAGCGGTTTGCAGAATTGAAACAACGCGACGCCCTGGTGATGGCCTTTCGCGGCGAGCGCCTCTTCGGCAAGACCACCTTCGAGCTCATGCGCCAGGGACGGCTCGATCCGGAATCCCTCGGAGCCATGGTGGACGGATCCGACGTGGTCACCCTCATCCCCAAGGCATGGATGCTCCAGAACCAGGCCCACCACGCGCGTGTCATGGACCAAATCGTGGACGCGCTCCAGCGTTCCGACCCGGAGCGCGGCATCGCCGCCATGGGCTCCGTCTGGGAGACCCAGCGGATCGATCACATGGTCTTCGACACGGCGAGCCATCGGCTCCATCCCTACCGGGTCTTCACCCAGTTGCTCCTGCCGGCGCTGGCCAAGGTCCACGCCAAGGCCGACCGATGCCTCACCGCCACCCGCATGGCCCTGGCGGTGGCCGCCCTCGAACGACATCGCCTCGCGAAGGGTGGATACCCCAAAGCCCTCGGCGAGCTCGTACCGAGATTCCTGCCGGCCGTGCCGCTCGACCCGATGGATGGCCAACCGTTGCGCTATCGCCTGGACGCCGACGGCTCCTTCACGCTGTACAGCGTCGGCCCCAACCATGCCGACGACGCCGGCGTCTTCGAGTCAAGGCAAGGCCAGGACCTCGACTGGGCTTGGCCGCCCAACCACCCGACCCAGGAGCGCCGATTGTTCTGAGGACCGGGCGAGGTCATGCCGGCTTGAACATCATGCCGCCACCATGCCCTCGCTCGCCGACATGCCCGATGGCTGGCCCCATGTCCACGCCGACCCACCCTTTCGCGACAGGCCCATTGGCCCATGCCGCCCCACCCGGCAGGCGAACCACGTGAAAGGCCATGCCGACCGCCTCGGGCAATCGATGCAGCATGGCGTGTTTCGAGGGGAACGATGCCGCCGGGCCGGAGGGAATGGGTGCCGCCGATGCCTTGGCCAGACGAGCAGTGAGTCAGGCGCGGGCCGACGAAGGCCTTCCCCCTTCGTGAACAAGGCGTGCGGGCCCAAGGTTGAAAACAAGGCGTGGCGCGGCCAGCCTTGGGGAGTCATGAAGTTCATTCTAACGACACACAACGTCACGTTGACGGACGCCATCGAGCAGCATGTGCTGGGCAAGATCGAGAAGCTGGAGCACATCGACCGGTGGTTGCTGGACGCGCGCGTGACCCTCGAGAAGGACCACACGGCCCATGCCCCCGACACGCAGTTCAAGTGCGGCATCCGCGTCGGCGTCCGGGGCAACGACCTCTACGCCGAGGACCGCGAGGCCGACCTGTACGCGGCGATCGACCTCGCCGTGAAGAAGCTCGAGGGCCAGATCCGACGCAAGCATTCCATGACCAAGGCACGGACCCACAAGGTCGCCGCACGCATCAAGGAGTCGCGTCGCAAGGCGTGACCCACCCCGTTCCATCGCCCCGTGACGACCCGCCCCGGCGCATCCTGCGCGCGAGGCGGGTCGTTCCCGTTTCATCCCCCCCCATCGACGACGGCGCCGTCGAGGTCCGGGGCGGGCGCATCACGGGCGTGGGGCGGTGGGCGGACGTCTCGCGCGGGGTCGGACGGGGCTGCGTGGAGGACCTTGGGGACGCCATCCTCCTGCCGGGCCTTGTCAACGCACATGCCCACCTTGACTACACCGGCATGGCCGGCCAGATCGCCCCCACCCGTTCCTTCCCCGATTGGATCAAGTCCATCCTCGCTGCCAAGTCCGCATGGTCCGACGACGAATTCCGGGCCTCATGGCTCGCGGGCGCCCACCATGCGGTGTCCACGGGAACCACGTCGGTCGCCAACATCGAGAGCATGCCGGGCATGGCGGGCGCGTTGCGCCCCAATACGCCCGCGCGGGTGCATTCCTTCGTGGAGATGACCGGCGTGCGAAGCCGGCGCGACCCCGGTGACGTGCTGCGGGAGGCCATGGGGTTCGTCGATGCATGGACCACGGCCTCGGGGCGGGGCGGGGCGGGGCTGTCGCCGCATGCGCTGTACTCGACGTTGCCCCGGCTGCTGGAGCGGGTGCCGGCGGCGGCGCATGGCCGGGGTTGCCGCGTGACCATGCATGTCTCGGAGTCGCGGGAGGAGTTCGAGATGTTCATGTACCGGCGCGGCGCGATGCACGAGTGGCTGCGGAGCCAACGGCCGGACGACGACTGCGGGCACGGCTCGCCGGTGCGTTTGCTGGCGCGGCACGGCCTGCTGGCGCCGTGGTTCGTCGCGGTCCATGTCAATTACCTGTGGGACGGCGACGCGCGCCTCCTGGGCGACGCGGGCACGCACGTCGTGCATTGCCCGCGATCGCACGCCTACTTCCGGCACCAACGTTTTCCCGCCGCCGAGCTCGCGGCGGCGGGGGTCAACCTATGCCTTGGAACGGACTCGCTCGCGAGCACGCTGCCCGACCCGTGCGGGGCGGCGCCGGAGTTGTCCATGTTCGACGAGATGGCGGCCTACGTTGCGCACGACAACACCGTGTCGCCCGCCGAGGTGCTGGCCATGGCGACGGTCCACGGCGCGCGTGCCATCGGGTTGGCTCCAGGCGCGGGGACGCTGTCCGAGGGGGCTCCGGCGGACTTGTGCGCGATCCCGGACACGACGCCGTCCATGGACGTGCACGAGGGGATCGTCGGGCACCGTGGCAAGGTGCTGGGCACGTGGATCGACGGGGTGCGGGCGTGGGATGGGATGGGGACGGGTGACTCGGGTGGGCGAGAACCCGGCGGGAATTGCGGGGCATGAGCGTGCCGGGGGCAGCGGTGCTGGTGAGCGGGGCGGCGGGGGTCCTTGGGTCCGCGTTGGTGGACGCCTTCATGGCGGATGGCTGGGCGGTGTTGGCGGGGCAGCACCGGACGCCGGTCCGTCCCCGGGCCGGCCCGTTCAAGGTCATTCCTCTGGACGTGCGCCGCGACGACGACTGGGCGGCAGCCAGCGAGGCGGCGCGGGCCATGGGCATCCCGTTGCGGATGGTCGTGCACAACGCGGGGATTGCGTCGGCGGACCTTTTGGCGCGGACGGACGCGGGGGCATGGGAGGAGGCCATCGGGACGATGACGCGTCCGGTGTGGGCCGGGACAAGGGCGTTGCGCGGCTGGATGACGGAGGGCGGGGGCGGGCATGTGCTGGCGGTGGGCAGCCATGCGATGCGGCAGGGCGGGGCCGGGCAATCCGCCTACGCGTCGGCGAAGGCTGCCATGGTGGGCGCGTGCCTGTCGCTGGCGTCCGAGCTCGCGCCGGACAACATCCGGGTGAACGTCATGCTGCCCGGGCTGATGGCGGGTCCCATGCTGGACGGCTTGTCGCCCGGGGAACGGGCGCGGCGTCTCTCTCGGGCGTTGCTGGGGCGGGCGAACGACCCGGCGGAGGTGGCGCGGTTCGCCGTGTTCCTTGCGACGACGCACTGCGTGACGGGCCAGGTGTTCGCGATGGACTCGCGCCCCTTGCCATGGGCCTGAGGCGGCACCCGGCAGGGGATGGGGCCGGTCAGATCGCGAAGTCGTTGTACTCGGGGCGGACGGGCTCGGCCGGCGGCATGAGCATCCCGGCCGCGACCGTCAGGTTCGTGCCGGGCTCGATCAGGATGAAGGAGCCCGTCTGGCGGTTGGCGTCGTAGCCGTCGTACACGACGGGCTTGGCGGTGCGGATGCGGAGGGAGCCGATGTCGTTCATGGCGAGCTCGGCGGGGGCCTCGACGGTGTCGAAGGTGTGGATGTCGATGCGGCCCTCGATGGCGGACACGACGGCCTGGACGGTCTGGGCGCCGTGCTTGAGGAGGTACTTGCGGCCGGCGACAAGCGGGCGGGCGTGCATCCAGCAGGCGCGGGCATGCAGGTCGTTGCCCATGCCCGGCATGTGCTCAAGGCCCACGACCACGTCGCCGCGCGAGACGTCGAGGTCGTCCTTCAGCCGCAGGGTTACCGACTGGGGGCAGAACGCCTCGGCCAGGGGGCCGTCGTAGGTCCAGATCTCCTCCACCGTGCTCTTGTGGCCCGAGGGCAGGACCATGACGCGCTGGCCGGCGCGCACGATGCCGCCGGCGATCTGCCCGCTCAGGCCCCGGAAGTCGTGCAGGCGCGCGTCGCGCGGGTTGTTCGGCCGGTTGACCCATTGCACCGGCATGCGGAGGCCATGGAGGTTCCGGTCGCTGGCGATGTGCACGGTTTCAAGGTGCGCCAGCAACGTGGGGCCCTCGTACCATGGCGTGTGCGCCGACGGCGTGACCACGTTGTCGCCGTTGAGGGCCGACATGGGGATGAACTTCACGTCGCGGATGTCGAGCCGGGGCAGGAACGTCTCGAACTCGTCGCGGATCGCCGTGAAGCGTTCCCGGCTCCAATCCACGAGGTCCATCTTGTTGATTGCGATGACGAGGTGGGGGATGCGCAGGAGGGAGGCGATGCAGGTGTGGCGGCGTGACTGCTCGATCACGCCTTGCCGCGCATCCACCAGCACCACGGACAGGTTCGCCGTCGAGGCGCCCGTCACCATGTTGCGCGTGTACTGCACGTGCCCGGGGGTGTCCGCCACGATGAACTTCCGGCGCGGCGTCGCGAAGTAGCGGTAAGCCACGTCAATCGTGATCCCCTGTTCTCGTTC
>CAIYFP010000074.1 GCA_903925515.1 uncultured Verrucomicrobiota bacterium | reverse complement strand
TGATTTTGGGAAACCCCAGCGAAACCAGTGAAACAGCCTCTACAACTGCGGAACTTGGGCTAAGGGTTGGAACCACGAAACACACGCAATACACGAAAAAGAGAATCTTCTCGTGCCGGCGGATCGTGTCCGTGGATCCGAGTCGTCGCGGGCCGTCCCTGGTGCTCGGTTCCCCAGATGCGGAGATGAAGCAGACCAAGGTTAACGCCTATGAGGCCCCCGGCCTACCACCCGTACCGGCCCATTCCAGCTTCCCCCGCGGGGTGAGGTCTCGGATGGATCCCACGGGGCCTCTTCGCCTTGATGGGAACGCCATTTCCGTGCCTTGAAGCCCTCTTGGACTGCCGTTTTCGGTTCAAGGGTGGCCGCCGGCGCTCCGCCGAGCCATGTCCCGTGCGGCTCCGGCACGACCGGAGAGCCTGCCTGCTCCTTGGAACCCTCCAAGCACATCACGCTGGGGCGTGACCGTTGCAGCGGGGCATCCGCGACGTCGCGGGGCGGCCTTCAACCGGTCCCGCTTCACCAGCGTCGGGACGGGCGGGGCCGGTTTACGGTGACCGGCGCGAATCTTTCCCGGACGCCGTCCTCAGCAGCGGTTCCAGCACGACCCATGCATTGCTCGCCACCAGCTCATGGCCCCGTGGCGTCGGGTGGATCAGGTCCTCTTGGTTGAGGTCCGGAACCCCGCCCACGCCCTCCAGCAGGTGCGGGATGATGTCCGTCCCCTCCTCCTTCGCCACCTCCGGGAAGAGCTTGCGGAATGCCTCCGCATGGTCAGGCCCCATGCTGGGTGGCATCTGCATCCCGGCGAGGACCACCTTGCTCTCGGGCCAACGTGCCCGCGCGCGCCGAACCATGGCCACGAGGTTGGACTTCGTCGTCGAGGGCGGTATCCCGCGAAGCCCATCGTTCCCGCCCAGCTCGACGACGAGCACGTCCACGCGTTGCTTGATGACCCAGTCCAGCCGACGCAATCCCCCGGCCGTCGTGTCGCCGGACAGGCCCGCGTTGACGACCTCGAAGGGCAGGCCGGCCCTGTCGATCCGGGCTTGCACGCGCTCGGGCCAGCCCTCCCCGCGTTCGACGCCGTAGCCCGCCGCCAAGGAGTCGCCCAGCACCACGACCCGGCGAGGCCCCGCGTGGGTCGCGTCTGCCGCGGACGCCGCAAGGCATGCCGCGCCGCACGCCACGCTCAGCATCCGGGAGCCGGTTGCCTTCACCGCGCCAAGTGATCGCATCCCTCGCATCCTGCCCGCGCCCGCCGCGCCGTCAAAGGCGCGCCACCAGCAGCTCGCGCTGGAAGATCATCTCCTTGGGCAGGAACGAGTAGAGCTTCATGAACAGCTCGTCCTGCGACAGCACCTCGCGACGCCATTCCTCAAGGTTGATGTTCTGCAACGCCTCGAAGTCCGCCGCCGTGAACCCGTCCATGCCGTCCAGCGGAAAGTCCTGCGTGCGCGGCACCCAGCCCAAGGGCGTTTCCCATGCGCCCACGCGCCCGGCGGCGCGGTCGATGATCCACTTCAGCACCCGCATGTTCTCCCCGAACCCCGGCCACAGGTAGCGGCCGTCCGGCCCCTTCCTGAACCAGTTCACCTGGAAGATGTGCGGCGGCAGCTTCACGCGCTTCCGCATGTTCAGCCAATGGCGGAAGTACCAGCCCATGTTGTACCCGCAGAACGGAAGCATCGCCATCGGGTCCCGCCGCACCTGCCCCACCGCGCCCGCCGCCGCCGCCGTCGTTTCCGAGCCCATCGTCGCGCCGAGATACACGCCATGCACCCAGTTGAACGCCTCGCACACCAGCGGCAACGTGCTGGCCCTGCGCCCGCCGAAGATGATGGCCGAGATCGGCACGCCCTGGGAATGGTCCACCTCCGGCGCCAGCGACGGGTTGTTCGCCATCGGCGCCGTGAACCGCGAGTTCGGGTGCGCCGCCTTCTCCCGCGACAACGGCGTCCATGGGCGGCCCTGCCAGTCAAGGCACTCGGGCGGCGGCGGGTCGTCATGCCCCTCCCACCACACCGTGCCGTCCGGCTTCAACGCCACGTTGGTAAAGATCGTGTCCCTCGCCAGCGTGGCCATCGCGTTGGGGTTCGTGCTCCCGTTCGTCCCCGGCGCCACCCCAAAGTAGCCCGCCTCCGGATTGATCGCCCACAGGCGCCCGTCCGCCCCCGGGTACATCCACGCGATGTCGTCCCCGACCGTCCAGATCCGCCACCCCTCGAAGGACACCGGCGGGACCAGCATCGCGAAGTTGGTCTTGCCGCATGCCGACGGGAACGCCGCCGCCACGTACGTCTTCTCGCCCCTCGGCGACTCCACCCCGAGGATCAGCATGTGTTCGGCCAGCCAGCCTTCGCGACGCCCAAGGTACGAGCCGATCCGGAGCGCAAGGCACTTCTTGCCGAGCAACACGTTGCCCCCATAGCCACTGCCCACGGAGATGATCGTGTTGTCCTGCGGGAAGTGACAGACGAGGCGCCGCTCCGGGTTCAGGTCCAGCATGCAATGCAGGCCCCGGTTGAAGTCGTCCGAATCCCCCAGTTGCTGCCATGCCACGTCCCCCATCCGGGTCATGATGCGCATGTTCAGCACCACGTAGATCGAGTCCGTCAGCTCCACCCCTACCTTCGCGAGCGGCGATCCCGGCGGCCCCATCAGGTACGGCACCACGTACATCGTCCGCCCCTTCATCGCCCCGCGCGTATGCCCCTCCAGCCGCCGGTACATCGCCCGCGGCTCGGCCCAGTTGTTCGTGGGTCCCGCCTCCTCCTCCGTCGGCGTGCAGATGTACGTCAACTGCTCCACCCGCGCGACGTCGTTCGGGTTCGACCGATGGTAGAACGACCCGGGGTGCTTCTCCGGGTTCAAACGGATCAACACGCCGTCCCGGACCGCCTGTTCCTGCAACCGGAACCTCTCGGGCTCCGAACCGTCGCACCACACCACCCGGTCGGGTTGGCAGAGGCGCACCTGTTCCTGGACCCACGTGAGGACATGAAGATTCGTCGTGTGCGATGACATGGCAGCCTTTTCGTGTTTATCCCTTGGTTTCCCGTGCCCGGAACTCCCCGGGACGCGCTCGTGGCCCCCAAAGACCAAAGCCCACGCCCCATGGCAAGCCTTCAGGCCATCAATTCATCCCGGCCCGGCCCGCGCAGCCCAACCCAACCTTGCCAAAACCACGCCCTTCCCATCCCGCCTACGAGGCCGGCCTGCGCCCAAGGAACTCGCGCACCGCCTTCCGGTCCCGAGTCGGCGGCTCGCACGCCGTCCCGCTGCAACAAAAGGCCACCGTGTACTCCGGGTTCGACGGCAACCCCCGCGCGAACGCATCCACCGGCCCATGGTTCCCGAGGATCACGCGGTTCGGCTCGTGCACCGCGTGGGCCGCCCTCAGCAACGACGCCGTGCTCCCGCACGTCCAGTCCCCCACCAACACCACCCGCTTCGGCTCCTGCTGCATGAAGTCCAGCGCCAGCAGCAAGTGCGGCACCGCCTGCGGCATCTGGTGCAGCCGCTGCGCGAACAACCGCACCGTTCCCTCCGCCGCGCGCCTCCAGTCCGCCCGGCCGCAGATCGCCGACATGCGCAGCAAGGCCAGGGCCGCCACGCTGTTCCCCGACGGCTCCGCACCGTCGTAGTCGTCCTTCGTGCGCACCAACAGGTGGGGCGTGTCGGCCGTCGTTTGCCAGAAGCCGCCGCCCTTCGCGTCATGGAATTGCTTCACCATCGCCTCCGCCACCTCCACCGCGAAGGCGAGGTGCCGGGGATCCAGCGTCGCCTCGTACAAGTCCACCATCCCCGCCACCACGTTGGCATGGCCCTCCAGCAACTGGACCCCGTCGCGCTCCCCCTCCCGCCACCGATGGTGCAGCACGCCCGTGCCAGCCTCCCACATCTGCTCCCGGATGAACGCCGCGTTCCGCTCGGCCGCCTCCACGTACACCGGCGCCTCCAACACCACCCCCGCGCGCGCCAGCGCCCCCAGCATCATCCCGTTCCATGACGCCAGCACCTTGTCGTCACGGTGCGGTCGCACCCGCGCCGCACGCGCCAGCCGCATCTTTCCAAGCGCCGACTCCAGCAGGACCTTTTCCGTCTCCGAAAGCTTGGGGTCCGCCAACGACAACACGTTCTGCCCCGGCAACGGGCTCGGATGGCTGTGGTCCACGAAGTTGCCCTCCGCCGTCACCCCGAACCGGCGCTCCACCAGCACGCTCTCGTTGGCCGTCAGCAACGTCCTAAGCTCCGCCTGCGTCCAGCAATAGAACTTCCCCTCGTGCCCCTCGCTGTCCGCGTCCTCCGCCGAGTAGAAGGCGCCGTCCGGCGAGGCCATGTCCCTCAGCACATAGTCCGCCGTCGCCCGCGCCGCGTCCGCAAGGAATGCGTCCCCCGATGCCACGAACGCCTCCACGTACAGCTGCAGCAGCTGCGCGTTGTCGTAGAGCATCTTCTCGAAGTGGGGCACCAGCCATCGCTCGTCCACCGAGTACCGCGCAAACCCGCCGCCCAACTGGTCGTTCATACCCCCCGACGCCATCCGCTCGCACGTGTACAGCACGGCGTTCCGGGCCGTCGTGTCGTCAAAGCGCCGCGCCGCCCGCAGCAGGAACAAGGGCTGGCTCGGGCGCGGGAACTTGGGCGCGCCCCCGAAGCCCCCGTGCAACGGATCAAACTCGTGCAGGAAGGCCTGCGCCGCCCCGTGCAGCTCGCGCAACCCCGCCGGGAACGCGTTCGCGGGATCGTGCTCCGCCATGGATCGCAACCGCGCCGTGATGTCCATCGCCGACTCCTCCACGTCGCCGCGCCGATCCTTCCAAAGCTCCGCGACCCGCCCCAGCAACTGACGAAAGCTGGGCCGCCCGTGCTTGGGCTCGGGCGGGAAGTAGGTCCCGCCATAAAAGGGCTTCAGCTCCGGCGTCAGGAACACGTTCAGGGGCCAGCCGCCCCCGCCCGTCGTGAGCTGCACGAACCCCATGTAGATGCGGTCCACGTCCGGCCGCTCCTCCCGGTCCACCTTGATGCTCACGAAGTGCTCCCGAAGCAGCGCGGCCGTGGCCTCGTCCTCGAACGACTCCCGCTCCATGACATGGCACCAGTGACAGGTCGAATACCCGATGCTCAGCAGGATGGGCTTCGACTCCTTCCGCGCCTTCGCGAACGCCTCGTCGCCCCACGGGAACCAATCCACCGGGTTGCCCGCATGTTGCAACAGGTACGGAGATTTCTCCTTGCCCAGCCGGTTCATGGGGCGCGCCCCGCCCTTTTCCTTCGCGTCGTTCACCAGCCCCATCCTACCCGCGCCCCGGACGGACGCGAGCGCCGGTTCGGCCGCCATGGATCGCGGTCGAGGCCGCCATGCCGTCCCGCCCCTTGAGTCAAGGCACGGGCGCGGGCGGCGCGTTCGTGGCGCCCCGGGGCCGGGCATGGCTCGACGCCGGGGAACGCTGCGAGCGGGCCCGCGGCGACTCGGCCGGCCCAACCTCCACGTCAACGGACGTTGCGGTCACCCTGCGGGGAGCAACGGATGGCTGCACGACGGGCGGTGCCGACGCCCCCTGCTTTTCCCCGCCCTTCCCAAGGCCGAGCACCCCGAACATGCCCCGGGACAGGATCGAGTCGCGGGCGGCCGCCTCGGAGTCCCGGCTCCTCCTGAGCGCGGACGACTGGATCTTCTTGTCCTTGAGCCGCGAGGCGATTTCCGTCCGCTCCGCCAAGAGGATGTCGAGGTTCCTCTGGAGCGCGGAGCGATCCCCCCGCGCGGTGGACAACTGACGCTCCGCCTCGGCCACGCGCAGGTCTTGGCGGCCGAGACGCTCGGACAAGTCCCGGATCTGCTGGTTGAGCGCGCCCATCTGGCCTTCAAGCAGCTCGATCCGGGCGGAACGCTGGCGCAACTCCACCCGCGCCGCCTCAAGCTCGGTCCTCGCGCTCGCCAAGGTCATGTCCATGCTCCTGCGGAACGCGTCGGACTCCCGCCAAACCCTCGCCAGCTCGTTCGACAACCGCGCGGCTTCCGTCACCGAGGACTTCAGCTCCTCCATCAGCGCCATCATGGGTGCTGGGTCCGGCACGGGCCCGGACGCCGGAACCTCCGCCGGCGCCACGTCTTGCACGGGCTCGGGCGCCGGGGGCGGCTCCGGTGCCCGGACGGCCTCCGCTTGCTGCGCAATCAACCTGCGAAGCTCGGCCTCCCGCCTCGCGCCCTGCTTCAGCGCCGCGTTGCCAAGGCCGTCCCCAATCACGAACCCCGCCACCAACGCCACGCAGACGAGGAGGCCAACCGACATCCATGTTCTCGACCCGGTCATAAAAACACGCCACGACGGCACCCGCGCCGTCGCAATTCCAAACCCGGCGTGGCCACAACCGCGCGCACCCCACGCCCAGTCCCACGCAACGCTTCCTGCCCTTCATGCACATGTTGCCGCAAGCACGCCCTGCCCAAGGACCGTACCGCCTAGGGCACCACGACCTTGGGCTGCGCCGCCTGCCACTCCGCCTCGCCCACCTTCCTGTCCACGTGCGTGAACACGAAGACCCCC
>CAIYFP010000073.1 GCA_903925515.1 uncultured Verrucomicrobiota bacterium | reverse complement strand
TCACAGACCTCTGCGGGTCTGCTCGTCACTCGCGCCTCGTTGGACACGAAAATCCCTCGCGGCGAAACACCAGCCATTTGTGAGACACGACACTAGGCCAAGGCCTTGACCTGCTTGACCTTGGTCCACTTGTGGGCCCTTGCGGATGCCAGGACGGCATCGACGACGTAGTCGGTGGCCAAGCCGTCGTTGAAATCCGGGCGGGCGGGCTTGCCGGAGTCGAGGCCGTGCAGGAAGTCGGCGACTTGATGCACGAAGGAATGCTCGTATCCGATCTGGAGACCCGGCACCCACCAGTTCTTGAGGTAGGGATGGTCGCCGTCGGAGACATGGATGGAACGCCACGCCCTGAGGTTGCCTTGGTCCTTGTGATCGAACCACTGGAGGCGGTGGAGGTCATGGAGATCCCACTTGATGGAGGCGTGTTCGCCGTTGATCTCGAGGGTGTAGAGGGCCTTGTGGCCGCGTGCGTAGCGCGTGGACTCGAACAGGCCAAGGGATCCGTTGTTGAAATGACAAAGGAACGCGCAGGCGTCGTCGATGGAGACCTTCTCGACCTTGCCGGTGAGGTTGTGCTTGCGCTCCTTGATGAAGGTTTCGGTCATGGCGTTGACGTCGGCGATGCCGCCGTTGAGCCAGAGGGCGGTGTCGATGCAATGGGCGAGGAGGTCGCCCGTGACGCCTGAGCCCGCCGCCTTGGCGTCGAGGCGCCACAGGGCAGCGCCGCCTTGGGGGAGGTCCGGGGAGATGGTCCAGTCCTGGAGGAAGTTGGCCCTGTAATGAAAGATGCGGCCCAGTCTGCCCTCGTCGATGAGCTGCTTGGCGAGGACGACGGCAGGGCAACGGCGGTAGTTGTACCACACCATGTTGGGAACGCCGGCCTTCTTGACGGCCGCGACCATCTTCTCGGCCTCCTTGGGGTTCATGGCGAGGGGCTTCTCGCACAAGATCATCTTGCCGGCCTTCGCGGCGGCGACGGCGATCTCGGCGTGAAGGTTGTTGGGCACGGCGATGTCAATGAGATCAATGTCGTCGCGCGCGATGAGCTTCTTCCAGTCGGTCTCGACGGAGGCATAACCCCAGCGGTCCGCGAAGGCCTTGGCCTTGTCGGCGTCGCGGGCGCAAAGGGCCTGGAGCACGAGCTGGTGGTCGGAGTCGAAGAAGTGGCCCACCTTGGCGAAGGCGTTGGAGTGGGCACGGCCCATGAAGCCGTAGCCGATGAGACCGATGCGGATCTGTTTCTTGGCCATAACGATGATCGATTGCTTCCCTTGAAGTGACCTTGCCGACGCGGTGCGAGCCTTGAGCCTGTGCCGCGCCATCGAGGATGGAAAAAGCTTATGGAAGCCATCACCGCATGCCAACGGCGGAATGCGGCGATCGGCCCATGCGCCATGATTGCCTAGCCCGAGCAGGCGAGGCTGGGGTGGCGAGGTTGAACCAGCCGCAGGTGTCAGTTTCCGGCCCCAGCCTCGCCCCTCATCAAGCCGGGCTGGCGGCTTTACCGCGTCAGGCTTTCCGAGGGTCGTTCGTCGCATCGGTTTTCCGGCCAATCTTCCATGCCTTCCCTTTCAGCATGGGGGTTGCGCAGTCCTTTGCCTTCGGGGCAGCCGTCGGTGGAGGTGGGTCCATCCCCCGAATGGGGTTGCGGGCCCGGAGAACTCACGCCAACGCGGGGCAGCTCGCGGGGGCTGCGGCCATGCTGCCAAGCGGGGCGACACGGCCCATGCCCGACGAGCCCTGTGGCATGGGCCCTCTTGCAGGTGGCCGCGCCAGCCTGCGCCCGGGGAGTCCGTGGAAGGCGCGTCAGTCAGGGGCCAGGAAATGCGAGGACGCCAAGAGGGGTCTGGTCGATCCAACCATGGCTGGCGGTGCCGAGTGGGCCGGGAACCGGGCCGAGAACAGCGACTGACGCGGGGATCCGGGAGACGATGTGGGGCTTGCCACGCCGGGGCCGAAGAGGTTTTCCTAGGCGCATGATTCCCGCAGGAAAAACGAGGGGCGCCATGGCCTCGGCGCGCGCGCATCGCAAGGGGTTCACGCTGATTGAATTGCTGGTGGTCATCGCGATCATCGCGATTCTCGCGGGGATGATCTTGCCGGCGTTGGCGAAGGCGAAGCAAAAGGCCCAGCAGACGCGGTGCACAAGCAACCTGAGGCAGCTTGGGATTGCGTTGCAGCTCTACATCGGGGACTACAACCGCTACCCGGGCCATTACCTCGTGTCGGCGGGCCAAGTGGTCTATCCCTCGCGGTTGTTGCCATTCGCGGGCAGCAACCTTGCGGTGTTCAACTGTCCCACGGAAAGCCCCCGGTACTACTACACGAACAACCCGACGACGCTGCGCCCGATGAATGTCACGCCGAGCACGGGTTTTTGCTACGGGTACAACGACTGGGGCGGGGTAAGCGAGTTCACGAATCCTTACCAAGGCCTTGGCGGCGACCTGGGCGGGGGGACGGCGGCGTGGAACATTGAGCCAAAGGAATCGCACGTGAAGGCGCCGGCCGAAATGATCTGCATGGCCGATAGTCGATCGGACGCGCAATGGGACACGGCGATCGACCCGGCTGACGGGGACCCGAACGGCCCCGAACAGGCCGAGTGGCCCAGCAGCCGTCACGGAGGCAGCGGGATACCGAAGGCGAGCGCGATTTCCAAGGGCGTGAAGTCGAGCCGGGGCGGCGGGGCCGTGTTCATGTTCTGCGATGGCCATGCGGAGTTCATGAAGCAGGACCTTGCCATCTCGCGGAACCCAAACATGCGGCGCCGCTGGAACGCGGACAACGAGCCGCGGCTGGGGCAGTAGAGGCTGACCCCCATCCCGCAGGGCTCGGCCGGTTCCCTGCGGTTTGGATACGATGATGGGCCGACGCGCCGGCTTGCGGTCATGGAAACCGGGCCCCGGTGCCGGCGTGGGGGAAGGATTTCAAGCGATGGCGCGGATGCGTCGCGCTCGCGGATCTCGGGGATGGTGCAGGTGTCGGGTGCCAACCGGAAGCACCGGGATGGGAACGTGACGTGCCTCGGCAAGGCGGGCGAGGCCGGGGACGGGAACTGACAACCACGAGATGTTTAACTCCGGCCGCCCGGCCTCGCCTGCTCTATCCGGACAACCTCTGTCGCTCGGCGGCCCGGGCGAATGGGTAGTAGATGCTCATGGCGAGGAGGATGGAGACGAAGCCCCATGCGGCCGCGCGCCAGTCGCCGCCGGTCATCAGGTAGTGTCCGATGATCGGCGGGGTGGTCCATGGGACGGACACGAAGGGCTTGCGGATGTACCCGGCGTCCATGAGCAGGTAGCTGCCGGCCGTGAGGAGCAGGGCGTTGAGGATGTAGGGCACCATGAGCACCGGGTTGAGGACGACGGGCAGTCCAAAGAAGATGGGCTCGTTGATCTGGAAGACCTGCGTGGGGATGGACATGCGGCTCACGGCACGAAGGCCGGGCTCTCGCGACCGCAGCAGGACCAGAGCAAGGGCCAGGGTGGCGCCCGTGCCACCCACGTTCACGAAGGTGGTGAAGAACCCGTTGGCGGTGACATGCGGCATGGGTTGGTTCGCCTTCAGCGCCTCCACGTTCTCCGCGAGGTACTGGAGGAACACCGGCGCGACGATGGCGTCCATGGTGTTGTCGCCGTTGACCCCGACGGACCAGAGCACGGCGACGGCGAACGCATAGGCGAGGATGCCGGGCAAGGTGTCGAGGGAGGAGACGAGGGGTTTGAAGGCAGTGCTGACGGCGCCTTGCACGTCCACGCCAAGCAGGTGTCGCAGCGCCCAGAAGTCCGTGACAAGGGCCACGAAGGGCAAGAGCGAGAGGAAGGATTCCTGCACGACCGGCGGCACGCCCGAGGGCAGGCGGATGACGAGGCCGAGATCGGTGAAGAGGCGTTGCACGCGGACGGAAACCAAGGCGACGAGGATGGCGGTGAACAGGCCGGCGGACCCGAGGCCCGTCATCACGAGGCCTTCGCCGCCCGCCTTCAGCTGGAGCATGAGGAAGACCACGACGGCGGTGACGGATGCGGGGAGCGGCTCGAGCTTGAGGCGTTGGGCGAGGTCGGAGGCGACGGCGAGGCAGGCGAGGACTGCGAGCATCCCGAAGGTTGCCTGGACCGGGATGTCGAGGAGGGGCAGCCAGCCCTGGATACGTTCCTCGTAGCCCGGCACCGGCAGGTAGGCGAGGGCCATGAAAAGGCCGCCGAGGATGGTGAGGGGGACGATCGTGACCATGCCGGATCGCACGGCGGCGAGGTAGGCGTTGTCCCCGGCAGCGGTGAGGGCACGCATGGCGCGGGCTCCGGCCTTGGCGAGGGTTGCCTTCACCGGGCACCTCCGGAGTCGGGAAGGAGCCGGAAGGCCTTGCCCATGTAGGTGCAGCCCTCGGGGCCGTCACCCACGATGGCGAGTTCATGGAACCCGAGGCGCCGATAGAACGCGGCGGCGGCCGTGTTGGGGTTGGCGACGCCGAGGTGCGCGCCCGGGGAGCCGAGGTCGCGGAGTTGCTGCATGACGTGCTCGAGCATGCGTCGGCCCCATCCCTTGCCCCGCGCGCGTTCGAGCAGGTCGATGTGCAGGTGGGACGGGTACTGCGCATAGGGTTCCGGGCAGAAATAATCCGGTTGATGGTACCATGAATGGACCCGTTGCGCGCGGGTCCATGTGGCGGGGTCGCCGCCGGGCCACGGGAACTCGCGGCACAGGCGGGGTCGCCATTCCGTGTCGTACCGTTGGTAGAACGCGCGCGAATCGAGAGCGCCGAGGGCGTAGCCACAGACCCCGAGCGCATCCTCCAGCACCCATGCGAGCGCCGGCTCAAGCGCAAGGTAAGGCCCCACGAAGATCCGTCCCAAGGCATCCGGGTCGTCGCGGTAGAACGGCTCGCCATCCTTGCCGTAGTCGCCGGTCCTGAGGCAGACGTGATAGGCGGCCGCCGTGTCTTCGGGGCGCGCGCGGCGCATCTGGAAGGACGGGTTCATGGGGTTGGAACGGCGGGCGTGCATGGGCCGAAGGTGCCGTCGGGCTGCATGGCGAGGAGGTTCTGGAGCGACGGCACCATGCCGCCGCGATAGGTCAGGGGTTGGTGGAAGTCGGACTGGAACGGCTGTCCGCGCGTGGCGGGGTCGAGGTTCCACCCAAGGAACTTCACGAGCAGGTCCGCCTCCTCGCGCAGCTCCCATGCGCGACGGCTCCATGCGGCGAACATGCGTCGGTCGCGAAGGTCGGCGATGCGAGCGCAGGCATCCCGGAGGCGCGCGAGCCGTGCACGGACCATGGTGGCCTCGGGCCCCCATCGGTCCGGCGGCATGGCAAGCACGTCGCGGAGTTGGTCGCGAAGCTGGACGGCCATGGCGCCCTCGGTGCCGGGCAGGTAGAAGCAATCGCCGAGGAGGACGAGGTCCTCCTCGGGCATGGGTTGCTTCCATCCCTCGAACCTCGGAAGCCATGCACGGATTGCTTCGAGGTAGGATGCACGCTCGTCCCAGTCGCCCGCCGAGCGAAGCCATGCGGACAGGGAATGCAGGCCGGGGAAGTTGAGCGGGAACTCGGTGTTCGGATTGGAGAGGACGCCGCGCAGGCGGGGGCGGAGGCCGTGGGGGCGCCCGGAATAGGGACCGCAATGGAAGCGGCGTCCGTCGTAGTCGTTGGCGTGAAGGTTGTCCCACAGGAGGGGCGGCCTGCGAAGCCATGACGCGACCTCGTCGATGTGCCGGGGGGTGATTTCATGGGAGACGATCTCGGGCCCGGTCCAGAACACGTCGATCGCGGGGGCGAGGTCGGCGCCGAGCTGCTGGAGGTAACCCGGCCCGCCGTGGGCGCGCATCGCCATGCGTCCGCAATAGGGCGTCGGGCAGAACAACATCCGGGCGGGCGCATGCCCCGAGAGGGCGTCGAGCACGGCGTTTGCGAAAGCCGCCTGGGCGCGCGCCAGCGTGCCCCAACGCGCGACGTCTTCCGCATGCATCTGGTCGGGGATGTCGTCGAAGAGCAGCACGAAGATGGACACGCCCATGGAGCGTGCCTGGACGAAGCGCGCGACGGCGGCGTCGAGGTCGGCGGGATCGGAGTAGCGGATGTCGAGGCCCGGGCCGAAGCCATGGGCGATCTGGACGCCGCGGGCGCCGGCCTCGCGGGCGAGGGACCGGAGCTCGGAGGCCTCCTCGTGCGGGTAGGGGATGCGCCATGCGGCACGGTGGTGGATGTCGTCCTTGGGTCCTTGCAGGTAGGTGTTGAGTCCCCATGCGGACATGAGGTCCAGCAGCTCGATACGTTCGGCGCGGGACCATGTGGGGCCGTAGAAGCCCTCGATGACGCCGGACAGGAACGGGGCGGCGGGGGAAGCGTGCATGCGCGAGCACGAGGTTTCCCGGGAACACGCGCCCGATGCGAGCGGGGAATTGGGCGGTTCCGGCCGGGCGACATTGCCGGTGGCGCGGGGTGGTTTGGCGTGAAAATTTTCTTTGGACAAGATTCGGAACTGCGATTTAGTCGCGCCTCGCAAAAGCGATGCAACAGTCGGCTGGCCGCTCGCGTGACGGGACGGGACCATGGGTTAGATCGGTCTCAAAGATACGCGGGGATGGAAGCTGACCCAACCGTTCGAGCATGATCACAGTCGAAAACCTGGTGAAGCGGTTCGGCGCCAAGTGCGCCGTGGACAACATTTCGTTCGAGGTCAAGCGGGGCGAGGTCCTCGGGTTCCTCGGGCCCAACGGCGCGGGCAAGTCCACCACGATGCGCATCGTGACGGGGTTCATGCCCGCGACATCGGGCCGGGTGACGATCGGCGGGCACGACGTGGCGGAGAACCCGATCGCGGCCAAGAAGCTGGTGGGGTATCTGCCGGAGAGCGCGCCGAGCTACCCGGACATGACGGTCGGGGGTTTCCTTGCATGGGCGGCGGACATGCGGGGGTTGGACGGCGCGAGGAAGGCCTCGGCATTGCAGCGGGTGACGGAGCTCTGCTTCCTGCAGGGGGTGCTGCACCAGAGCGTGGACACGTTGTCGAAGGGGTTCCGGCATCGCACCTGCCTTGCGCAGTCGCTGATCCATGACCCGGAGGTGTTGGTCCTTGACGAGCCGACGGACGGCCTTGACCCGAACCAGAAGCACGAGATCCGGCAGTTGATCAAGCGGATGGGCGAGACGAAGGCGATCGTGTTCAGCACCCACATCCTCGAGGAGGTGGAGGCGTGCTGCTCGCGCGCGATCATCATCGATCGCGGCCGGGTGGTGACGGACGGGACGCCGGAGCAGTTGAAGGCGAAGGACGACGATGCCGGCATGGTGACCTTGCGGGTGCACGGGGTGGATGCCGGGACGGTGCAGGCGAAGTTGTCGCAGGTGGTTGAGGCCGGTCGCGTGACGGCGTCGGCCGAGGGCACGCGGGTGGTGGCGAGGGTCGAGGCGCGGCGCCGGGGCGAGGGCGGCGACCTTGCGAACGCGGTGGCCGAGGTGGTGCACCGGGAACGGTGGCGCTTCGACGAGCTGCACACGGAGGAAGGCAGGCTGGACAACGTGTTCAGGAAGATTACGCGGCCGGATTCGGCGCGGTCCTGAGCGGGATGGAAGGGACAGGCCGGGGCGTCGTGGTGCGGCGCATGAAGGCCACAAGATTCATGGACCAAGAGCGAACGAACATGAGCGAAGGACTAAGAAACATGTGGGCGATCTCCCGGCGCGAGCTCGGGGGGTATTTCAACTCGCCGGTGGCGTATGTGTTCATCGTGATCTTCCTGCTGCTGAACGGCTTCTTCACGTTCAGCCTCGGGTATTACTTCGAGCGGGGCCAAGCCTCCTTGGCGGAGCCGTTCTTCAGCTGGCATCCGTGGTTGTACCTGTTCCTTGTGCCCTCGGTGGGGATGCGCCTGTGGGCGGAGGAGCGGAGGAGCGGGACGCTGGAGCTGCTTCTGACGATGCCGATCGCGCCGTGGCAGGCGATCGTGGGCAAGTTCCTTGCGAGCTGGATCTTCCTCGGGATCGCGCTGGTGCTGACGTTCCCGATCGTGCTGACGACGGCGTACCTTGGCGACCCCGACAACGGCTCGGTGCTGGCCGGATACCTGGGAAGCTTCCTTCTGGCTGGCGCGTACCTTGGGGTGACGGAGCTGATGTCGGCAGTGACGCGGAACCAGATCATTGCGTTCATCATTTCCGTGGTGGTCTGCTTCTTCCTCATCCTGTGCGGGTGGGAGCCGGTGACCCAGTTCCTTGTCAACCACCTGCCCGACGGGGTGGTGAGCTTGGTCAAGGGGTTGTCCACGTGGTATCATTTCCTCGCATTCCAGCGCGGGGTGATCGACGTGCGAGACCTGTTGTACTTTGGGTCGGTGATGGGCTTCTCCCTGTTTGCGACAAGCGTGGTGCTGCGCGGGGTGCGCGGAGCCTGAGCCGGCCAGAAACCTCAAGACGACACGACCATGAAGCAGTCCAAGACCCAGGCCCTGTTGTTTTCCACCCTTGGCGTGGCCATCGCCTTTGCCGTGGTGGTCCTCCTGAACTTTGTCTTCTCGCGGGCCAACGTTCGCGTTGACCTGACGGAGGACGGCCTTCACTCGCTGTCCCCCGGCACGCGCCAAATCCTTGCTCGCGTGGGGCAGGGCGACACGCCGGTGACGGTGAACTTCTACGCATCGATGAAGGGGAACCGGTTGCCGCCGATGGAGGAGGCGTACGCGAGGCAGGTCGAGGACTTGCTTGTCCAGTTCGCCTCCGAGGCGAGCGGGCGGTTGGTGGTTAAGAAGTTTGATCCCCAGCCGGACTCCGAGGAGGAGGAGGCGGCGAAGATTGACGGGGTGGAGCCGCAGATGAACCAGCAGAACGGGGAGCCTTACTATCTCGGGCTGTCGGTGAACCTCGACCCGCAGAAGGCGGCGCTGCCCTCGTTGACGGTGCAGCGCGACCGGTTGCTGGAATATGACCTTGCGCGGGCGATCTCGCAGGTGTTGCAAACCAACAAGCCGGTGATCGGCGTGATGACGCCGTTGCCGGCGTTCGGGGCGCCGATGAACCCGATGATGATGCGGATGGGGCAGCAGGGCTCGGAGCCGTGGGTGTTCATCGGGGAGCTGAAGAGGGACTTTGACGTGCGGCAGGTGGCGATGGACGTGGAGTCGATCGATCCGGCGATCAAGGTGCTCCTGGTGATCCATCCCAAGGACATCAGCGAGAAGGCACAGTACGCGCTGGACCAGTTTGTGCTGCGAGGGGGGCGATTGGTGGCGATGCTCGACAGCCTGTGCCTGGCAGACAACCGCAACCCAAACCCCATGGGTTTCAACATGGGCGGCGGGTCATCGCTTCCGAAGCTTCTGAAGGCGTGGGGGGTTGAGTTCGACACGGCCAAGGTCGCCGCCGACGCGCGGTTTTCCCGGGAGATCGACTTCGGGCGTGGCGCGCAGCCCGCGCCTTCGTTCCTCTTCCTCAACAAGGATGCCGTCTCCCAGTCCGACGTCGTGTTTGGCCAGACGGACAACATCCTGTTCCCGTTCGCGGGCGTGTTCACGGGGAAGGCGTCCGACGGCCTGAAGCAGGAGGTGTTGCTGCACACGAGCAAGGATTCCCAGCTGGTGGATGGCATCACGTCTCAGATGAACGGACGCAAGGTCCTCGACGACTTCAGCCCTTCGGGGGTTGAGTACGCCTTGGCCGTGCGACTGTCCGGCAAGTTCAAGACGGCCTTCCCGGACGGGAAGCCGGCAGATTCCAAGCCGGACGCCAAGGCGGACGACAAGAAGGACGAGCCCAAGGCGGACGCGCTGAAGGAGTCGAAGGAGGACGGGATTGTTTACCTGATCGGCGACGCGGACTTCCTGTATGACCCGTACTGCGTGCGCGTCGACCGGATGTTCCGGGTGGCGGTGCCATTCAATGGGAACCTCTCGCTTGGGCAGAACCTCGTGGAGCAGGTGGCGGGTGACTCGAGCCTCATCGGGGCGCGCAGCCGCGCGACGGTGCGGAGGCCGTTCACGGTCATCCAGGAGAAGCAGGCGGACGCCGCCAAGAAGTTCCAGGCGGAGATCGCCCGGTTCCAAAAGGAGGTGGACGAGGCGGGGCAGAAGATCTCGCAGATCCAGAGCCGGAAGGAGGGCAACCAAAAGCTGATCCTGTCGCCCGAGGCCAAGGTCGAGTACGAGAACCTCGTGAGGAAGCAGGCAGACGCGAACCGGCAGCTGAGGAAGGTTCGAAAGGACCTGCGCCAAGAGGTGGAGGCCTTGGAGTTCCGCACGAAGTTGCTGAACATTGCCGGGATGGCCTTGGTGGTGACCGGCGTCGGCATCGGCCTTGCGGTCGTGCGCATCCGGAAGACGGCGGCCCGCTGAACGATCTTGCAACCGAACTGAATAACATCCGCACAAGCCATGAAGGGCAAACAACTGCTGCTGCTGGCGGCCGCGCTGGTCGTGTTGGGCGTGGCCGGATTGATGCTCCGCGAAAGGGAATCGTCCCGTCTTGCGACCGCGAAGGTCGGGATGGGCGGCAAGCTTCTTGGGGACCTTGACGTCAACGCCGTGGCCTCGTTCCGGGTCCAGTCCGGGACGAACCAACTGGTCGTGGCGCGCGAGGGGGAAACATGGGTGGTGAAGCAGCGGGGCAACTACCCTGCCGCGTTCAACACGCTGGCAGATTTCCTGCGCAAGCTGGCCGACCTGAAGGTGACGCGCCCGGTCGAGGCGGGTCCCTCGCGTCTTCCCGCGCTGGACCTTGTCGAGCCCGAGAAGGGCAAGGGTGTTCGGCTGGAGCTGGTGGATGGCGCGGGCAAGACCCTGCGCTCGGTGTTGCTCGGCAAGTCCTACACGAAGGGCGGCGACGACGGGTCGCCGTTCGGCGGCGGCTTTGCCTCGGGCCGCTATGTCATGGTGGGCGGCGACATCAAGACCGTGGCGCTGGTGTCGGATGGCATGGCCAACGTGGATGTGCGCGCCGAGGATTGGCTCGACAAGGAGTTCATCAAGGTGGAGCAGCCACGCCGCATCGAGCTGGTCCGCCCCGAGGCGACCAACCGTTTCACCTTGGTCCGCACGAACGACACGGCCGAATGGCAACTGGCGGATGCCAAGGACGACGAGAAGGCGGACCCCGGCAAGACGGGATTGTTCTCGTCGGTGCTCGGCTCCCCGACGTTCAATGACGTGGTGGTCAACCCGGACCTCGCGGCGCTGGGCCTCGACAAGCCGGACGTCGCGCGCATCACGACGGCGTCGGGGTTCGTGTACGAGGTGAAGATTGGGAGGCCACAGGCGAACGAGGACAGGCCGGTTCAGGTTTTCGTGACGGCGGCGCTGGAGAGCCAGCGTGTTCCGGGCAAGGACGAGAAGCCTGAGGACAAGGAGAAGCTGGACAAGGAGTTCAAGGAGGCGCTCGCCAAGAAGGAGGCGAAGCTCAAGTCGGAGCAGGCGTTGTCCAAGTGGACCTACCTTGTGAGCAAGTGGACCATGGATGCCTTGCTGAAAAACCGGGGCGACCTGCTCCCGGACAAGAAGGCAGCGGACGCTGCCCCGGCCCCGGCCAACCCGGGTTTGCCGTCGATCCCGGAGCTCAAGCTTCCGGGGAACTGAGCCTTCGCGCCCTCATGGCCCATCGGTCGCCCAAGGCTCGACTCCCGATGGCGGCCGGGTAGCGTCCGCCGATGGGATTCATCTTCCGCAAGTCCGTGCGGCTGGGTCCGTTCCGCGTCAACGCCAGCCGTTCCGGCGTGGGTTGGTCCGTCGGCGGCGCGGGATTCCGCACGGGGGTCAGCGCACGAGGGCGTCGCTATTCGACGTTGTCGGTCCCAGGGACGGGATTGAGTTACCGGACAAGCGGGCGCGGTGGATGCCTTGGAATGGCCATGGCCGGTCTTGGTTTGGGCCTTGCCGCCGTGGCGGCCGCGTGCTGGCCTCGTGCCTAAACCGCAGGTTGGCAGGGCAAGGAGGGAATCAATGAAGGCAACATGGTCGCGCATGCTTCGGACGCCGTCGTCGGAGCGGCTGATGGCACGGCTGGACGGCCGCGAGGTGGCGGCCGTGGACCTGCACTACCTTGAGGGCGGGGTGGTCTCGGGCACGGTGGTGATCCTCCGCGAGTCCGGGCTGCGCGAGTCCGAGGTGCCCGCGTTGCTTTCAGACCTCGACGAGAGTTGGTTGCCCGGGGTGGATCTCAGGGCAGGCAACCTGTCGTTCACGGTGGTGCTGGGCGATGTGATGGGGAACTTCGAGGCCGTGCCCCCGGACGGCGGAGGGAGCATCTAGGCGATGGAAGCACGCCGCGCAGGGATGGCGGGGATTGTGTGCCTTGCCCTCGCGGCGTCGGTCTGGTCGGGGGATGCTGCGGTGGGGAGCAGGCGTTGGAACGTGGCGGTCCTGACGACGGAGTACCGTCACAACTCGCACGCGGATGTGATTGCGAGCCGGTTGGTGTTGACGGACATGCTGGACGGCACGGGCAAGGAGTCGCCGCTCAGGCTTGCATCCGTGTTCACGGACCAACGCCCGGCGAACGACATCAGCCGCCTGCTCGCGGCGTCGCATCGGTTCCGGGTTGCCACGAACATCGAGGACGCCCTGACGCTGGGGACGGGCAAGCTGGCGGTGGACGGCGTGTTGCTCATAGCCGAGCACGGCGCGTACCCAAGGTCGGCGACCGGCAACACGCGGTATCCCAAGCGGCGTTTCTGGGACGAGACGGTGGCGGTGTTCAGGAAGAGCGGGCGGGTCGTGCCAGTGTTCGTGGACAAGCACCTTGCAGACAACTGGGAGGATGCGCTGCATCTGCACGGCACGGCTCGTGAGATGGGGATTCCCTTGATGGCGGGATCGTCGGTGCCGGGGTCATGGCGGCGCCCGGCCGTGGACGTGCGACGCGGGGAGAAGCTGGAGGGCGTGCTGGTGCTGACGTATGGGTCCACGGACCACTATGGGTTTCACGCGTTGGAGTGCCTGCAGGCCATTGTGGAGCAGAGGGCGGGGGGCGAGACCGGGGTCCGGACGGTGCGCGGGCGTGTCGGGGAGCAGGCGTGGTCCGGGATGGAGGAGCCGGGGTTTGACCGGGAGTTGTTGAGGGCCGCGATCGGGCGGCTGGGGGTTGCCAAACCCATGGGCGAGTGGAAGAGGCTCGTGGAGCGGCCGGTGCTTTGGGAGATAGGCTACGCGGACGGCTTGGTGGCACGGGTGGTGGAGCTGAATGGCGTGGCGACCGGATGGGCGGGGGCATGGCGCGTGGCTGTGGACGGGCGGGTGGACTCGACCTGGTTCTGGACGCAGGAGGCGCGCCCGGCCGCGCACTTCACCCTGCTGCTGAACGGGGTGGAGAAGATGGTGATGACCGGTCATCCGACGTGGGGTGCCGAGCGAACGTTGATGACGAGCGGACTTCTGGACGCGTTGCTGCGGTCTGGAGTGACCGGCGGCATGGAATTGCCGACGCCGTGGCTTGGGGGTGGTTACCGGTCAGGTTGGCGATGGGTGGAGCCGCCACCGCCACCGCTGGGTCGGCCATGGTCGGAGCAATGATCCCCAAAACGAGCTCCCGGTGGATGTGTGAGGGTGAACGCGGGGTGCCGGATGTCATCCTCACGGTCACGGGTTAGGGTGTTCCTGGATGCGTTTTCCGGCAACGGCCACGACGTTTTCGTGTCCGATGGAGGGAGTCTGGCACCATGCACGTACCGGCCGTCGTTGACACATGCGAACCGCGAGGGGATGTGCTCCATGGCTCGATTGCCGATGCCGACTTTGCGGTGGACCTCGCCAAGGTGACCTGCGGCTCGGTCGCAGATGACTGCAAGATTCCCCGCCGCTTTTTCGCCAACACCTATCCGACGCAGGCACTAAAAACCTTCCGCGCAACGTCTGAAGTGGCCCCCAATCATCGGACCCATTTCCGGCCGATTTATGTTATGGTCCGGGGTCTGGAAATCTTCGCTGATGTCTTCGTTCTCGCGCCCGTCCCGACGCGCCCCATACGCTCGCCGCGACTCGTCGCCTTCGTCGCTCGCCTCCCTCGCCTCGATGCAAGGCCGGGTCCCGGTACACCTATGCCGGACACGCGTTCCCCAGCGCCTGGTGCGGCCGCCTCTCTCCGTACTCGCGAAACCACTGTCCCAGCCCGCGCCCCAGTTCCAGCCCGTCCGCG
>CAIYFP010000072.1 GCA_903925515.1 uncultured Verrucomicrobiota bacterium | reverse complement strand
GTAGGCTCCGTCCTCACGCCTTGCCCCGGGGCATTCTTGGAGCAACCCAACACCAGCGATTGGTGAGACACGACACTAGCCCCGGAAATCCCCCAGCCCATGCCATGGTTCGTACTCGCCCTCGTCCTCCTTGCTGGCCTCTCATGGCTCATGACCCGGGTCGGCCGCATTGCCCCGCCGCCGCCCGCCGCCTCCTTGCCGAGGGTGCACGCGTCATCGACGTCCGGTCCGCCGTCGAGTTCGCGTCCAACCCGCTCCCGGGCACCCTCAACATCCCGCTCGATATTCTCGAAGCCCAAATCGCCGGTCGAATTCCGGACAAGAACACCCCTCTCCTCCTCCATTGCCAGTCCGGAGGCCGAAGCGGCATCGCCACCCAGCTCCTCCAGCGCATGGGTTACGCCCGCGCCTTCAATCTCGGCTCCCTCAGCGATGCGCGGGCCGTCCTCTCCCGGACATCGCCCCGCCAACCCGGCAGCCTCCCTGCCGAATAGGGGAACGCCCATCAGCCCCAAGACCACCGTCGCCAGTCTCAGCCCGGTCCGGATTCTTGGGTTCCCACGGCGCGGCCCTGCACTTTGGCGGGCTCCCAGACCGGCTCCAACGGCGCGTCCCGACGCCATCCCGCGGCGGCACGGGCCGGGCCAAGGCGAGGGCTTGGGGTGGGGGCAGGCGCCTCGGGATGGGTGGGCACTTGGCACCACCACCCGGCGCTCGACCCGGCATGCCGTCCCGCAATCCCCTCGCGTCAACAACACGCCGCGTGATGGGCCGGCTCGCCCACGCGCAAGTTTTCCGCCTCGATTCCGATGTAACCGCCATCGCGAGCGGGCAGTCGGGATGAACGGGCTTCCTTGCAGGACTCCTCATCATGAACGCCTTCTCCATCGCACTACTTTTCGCCGGGGCCGCCCGCTGCGCGCTGTCCGCCGAGACCCTTCTCCACGCCGACCAATGGCCGTCGTGGCGCGGCCCCATGGCCAACGGAACATCCGCCACGGCAAGGCCGCCGGTCGAATGGGCCGAGGACCGGAACGTGCGGTGGAAGGTCGCGTTGCCCGGCAAGGGGAGCTCGACTCCGATCGTCTGGGGCCAACAGGTGTTCATCCTCACCGCCGTGCCGGACGGTTCGGCGGCACCTCAAGCCGATGCGGGCAAGGACGAGGGCGCCGCGCAGGGAGGCGGCCAGCCCGAAGGGCCGGGACGTCCGCGAGGACGCCGCGGTGGCCGCGACCCGGGAAGAGGCGGGGGCGGAATGACGGAGTCCCCCGGCGTGGCTCAGAGGTTCGTGGTGCGTTGCCTCGACCGCGCGACGGGCAAGACAACATGGGAACACACGGCGGCGACGGCGCTGCCCCACGAAGGCCATCACAAGGACCACGGCTATGCGTCGGCCTCGCCCGTGACGGACGGCGAGGTGCTCGTGGCGTCGTTCGGGTCCCGGGGCATCCACGGCTACGACATGAAGGGACGGCCGCTGTGGCGTCGGGACCTTGGCAGGATGCAGACAAGGAACGGGTTTGGCGAAGGCAGCTCGCCCGCGTTGACGGGCAACACGGTGATCGTGCTATGGGACCATGAGGGGGAGGACTTCATCGTGGCGTTGGACAAGCGGGACGGGCGCGAGCTTTGGCGCCAGAAACGGGACGAGCCCACGGGCTGGTGCACGCCCATGGTGGTCGAGCATGGGGGGCGGCGACAGGTGGTGGTCAATGGAACGAACAAGGCGCGCGGCTACGACGTGGAAACCGGCAACCTCCTCTGGGAGGCCGGCGGCCAGACCGTCAACGCCATCCCTTCCGCCGTCGCGGGCCATGGGCGCGTCTATGTCACCAGCGGCTATCGCGGCGCCGCGTTGCAGGCCATCCAACTGGGGCGCAAGGGCGACCTGACCGGGACCGACGCCATCGCATGGAGCCATGGCAAGGGAACGCCCTACGTGCCGTCGCCCCTGCTCGCCGGTGATTGGCTGTACCTCTACTCCGGAAACAGCGGCATCGTGTCCGTCTTCGACGCACGGGACGGCAAGGTGTCGGTGGACATGATGCGGGTGGAGGGCTTGGGCGGGGTCTATGCGTCCCCCGTCGCTGCGGACGGGCGGGTGTACCTTGTGGGAAGGGACGGAACGACCGTGGTGGCGAAGACGGGCCCGACGCTCGACGTGCTGGCAAGAAACCGCCTCGACGACGGGTTCGACGCGTCGCCCGCACTCGTGGGGACGGAAGTCTTCCTGAGGGGCAGGACGAGCCTGTACTGCATCGGCACGCGATAGCCTTGGGATTGAAACTTGCCATGGTTGCCCCGTGCGATAGCAACGAGGGCATGAAACAGGGCTGTCTCGGGCACCTCGTGGCCGTCGCGTGCGGGTTGAACTGGATGCATGCGTCGGAGGGTCCATGGCTGAACGAGCCCCCGGTCGCTCCCCCGGGGTGGCATTCCAGCGCGCCCCCGGACGGCGGCGTCGGCCCGCGCCCGGCCCTCGGCGGGTTCACGGTGGACACGTCGAGCCGCGAGACGGTGCGTCTCTTCCACTTGTCCGTGCATGCCGCATCCGAGGGCGTGGAAAGCGGGTGGGCCGGCGACGTGGCCAGCGGCATCGCCGGCGAGACAACGCCCGAGTTCCAGGACGCGGTCATCCGGCGGGTGAACTACTTCCGCGCGTTGTGCGGGGTTCCCTCATGGATTCGGAGGTCTGGGTTTTACGGCGCGAAGGCCCAGCAGGCCGCGCTGATGATGAGCGCGAACCGCATGCTGAGCCATTACCCCGCCCCCTCCTGGGCGTTCTACACGACGGAAGGGGCCGAGGCGGCGGCGAAATCCAACCTTTACCTCGGCGGCTGGGGGCCGTCCTCGGTGGACGGCTACATGCTGGACCCGGGCGCCAACAACGCCGCCGTGGGGCACCGCCGATGGATCCTCTACCCCAACACCCGCAACATGGGCACGGGCGACATCCCGCCGCAGCCGGGATACTGGGCGGCGAATTGCCTGTGGGTCTTCGACTCCGCGCAAAGCACCCTGCGTCCCGGGACGCGCGACTCCTTCGTCCAATGGCCACCCCATGGTCATGTTCCCTACTCGTTGGTCCCGGGGCGCTGGTCCTTCTCGTATCCGGACGCGGACTTTTCCGGGGCGACCGTGACGATGCACCGCGATGGCGTGGAACTGCCCGTGGCGATCGAGCCCGTGTCGAATGGATACGGAGACAACACGTTGGTCTGGATCCCGGCAGGAATGAATCCCAACGCGACGGACCACCCCGCCCCCGAGCAGGACGTCCGCTACTCGGTGCGGATCGACGGCGCGATCGTCTCCGGCGATTGGCAGACCTTTGAAACGGAAGTGGTCGTGTTCGACCCAACCCGGCCCGGGCCGGACGCGATCGACACGGTTCCATCGGGGCCGGCCGAGCTTGTCGCCGGGACGAGCGGCACGTTCACCATCCCCACGGTCCCCGGCGCTTCCGGATACCGGTGGAGCCATGCCCAACTGACCCCATCGCAGGCAACATGGGGAGCGGAGGACCCATCCGACGGGGTCGTCCTGGGCGTCACGCCCGGCTACGAGGCGAGGGTCGAGGCGACGGCGGCGGAGGGCGGCTGGTGCTATCGGCTCGCACACCCCTCGGCGACGGTGCAGACGCTGACCCTGGACCGGACGTTTCTTGCAGGAACGGGCACCGAGCTCCGCTTCTCGAAGATGGTGGGACTGGCCACGACCGGACAAGTGGCGCGTGCGGAGATCCAGGTGGGCGGCGCATGGACAACCGTGTGGCGCGAGGCCGGCTCGGGCGCCGGCTTCGTGCCCAAGGTCCAGTTGTTGCCAGTGGCCATCCCGCTTGCGCAACACGCTGGCAGGTCGTTCCGCGTCCGGTTCGTGTACGAGGCCACGGGCTCATGGTTCCCCCAGACCCTCGCCGGCTGCGGGCTCTACCTGGACTCCATCCGCGTGGCCGGCTCGGACGAGGTCGGCTCCGAGGCATCCACGGACGTCGTCGGCAACACGTTCGTGTTCTCGACGGGGACCCCGGGCACATGGTTGCTCCAGGCCGGGCCCATCCTGTTCGGCGACTACTTCACCGGGAACGGCACCGGCTGGCAGGTGCGCGTGAAGGAGGGCGGCGAACTCACTCTCGCCCCGCCGGTCGTCGGGCCGGACGGAAACCTCCTGCTGGAGTTCCTCGCCACGGGCGGAGCCATGGGTCCCTTCGTGGTCGAGTCCGTGGCAACCATGGGACCGGGAGTGACATGGCTTCCCGCCAAGGCTTCAGGAATGACGGACCTCGGGGACGGGCGGCATCGGGTCAGCGTGGTGGCCGCGACCGGACACGCGTTCTTCCGGGTGCGAACAGCCCAATAGGATCCGCCGCGATGACGTCGCCCGGCCCCATGGCCGTGCCTGCTCGCGCCGGGG
>CAIYFP010000071.1 GCA_903925515.1 uncultured Verrucomicrobiota bacterium | reverse complement strand
CTGCCGGCATGCCGCAGTTCACGTTCGCACGGGTCCCCGGTGGTGTCGTCGCCTCGCTCCCCGACCGCCGACCACAAGCTGGGAAGCCTCCGGCTTCATCTCGGATGGACGCGGAGGTCTCGTCGGATGAGCCCACCCGAGCCCATGCTGCCGTCGGCCATCTGCTAGGACGGCGTGTGGGCACGCAGCCTGCCGCAACTCGCCCGCTTGGGGATCGCGAGCTTCCATCCTCCTTGCGCGAGGATTTGGGCTATGGCCCTGATCCCCCCTGATCCTTGGGCAAGGAGTTTTTGGGGTGCCCGGATCTCGCCTCGCGCCGCGGCGACGAAGGGCGGACCCGGCAGGATCTCTTCGTGGCTTTGTGTCTTTCCAATGAAACCGCCGGTTGGCCGCCCGGGAAGGTTTCACTGGCCCCATCAACCGAGGCCTGCCTTGGCCCGGATCTTGGCGCGAGGGTTGCGCCGCTTCATGAGTGACGGAATCACCGCGGGCGATGGCGCGTCTGGGATCACAAGGGGGCGAGGAGACGCGGGGCTGACCTGCTGGGTTCACCGTCCGGAGGCACCGCATGAGGCGGGAGCCGGGAGCCGGGGATTCAAGACCTGCTTGCGCGGGGATCAGGGCCCCAACCGGAGCCTTGCGTGCGCGCGCCCATGGTGCTGGCCTTGCAGCATGTTCCCCGGGAGAAGGATGGGGTGGCACCATCGGCGCGGGACGCGCGGCATCCCAGCGCGCGCTTTCACGTTGATCGAGTTGTTGGTCGTCATCGCCATCATTGCGGTGTTGGCGGGCCTGTTGCTCCCGGCCTTGTCCAAGGCAAAAGCCCGCGCCCATGGCATCCAATGTGTCAGCAACCTCCGCCAGCTCGGCCTCGCCAGCTTCATGTACGTCAACGACCATGGACACACGATCCCCTATCGGCTCGACGACAACCTCTGGATGCGCAGCCTTGTGAAGCTCTACGCGCAGGTGGACAAGGCCCGCCTTTGCCCGACGGCCCCGTACAGCCGCAAGTTCCCTGCCGGGAGCGCGAGCACGGCATGGGTTTGGCCCCTGAGCAACGAGGTCAACCCCGCCACCGGCGAGCCTCGATGGACCGGCAGCTACGCGCTCAACGGCTGGATGTACCACGGCGACTGGTCCGTCCAGGACCGCAGGCCGCCCACCGCCAACGCTTTCCGCAAGGAGGGAGACATCCGCTTCCCCTCGACCACGCCCGTCCTCTCCGACGGAAGCTGGGTGGACGCATGGCCGCGCGAGGCGGACCGGCCCTCGCGCGACCTCCGGCTGGGCGTGACCGCCGAGACGGCGGGCACCCTCGCCGTCCTGACCATTGCCCGGCACGGCGGTGGACTTGCTGGGTTGCCCAAGTCCATCCCCCCGGGCGAACGCCTCCCGGGCGCCATCCAGTTGTCATTCGCGGACGGCCATGCGGGGCTGGTCCCTTTGGAACAATTGTGGTCCCTCCACTGGCATCGCGAGTGGCAGGCTCCCGCCACGCGGCCCCGATGAGCCGCGAGGGCATGGGTTCACGATCCTCCGGCCCGGTTGCCTTGCCTGGCCATGGCGGATCGATGGGGCGGCCCGTCGTGTCTTACCCATCGCGGGTGTTGGCATGGTCCATGAACGCCCCGGGGCATTCATGGGGCCACCGCGAACCCGGATCCACGGATAAACAGTTTTTGAGGGCCCCGTTCTCGCCTTACGCGGTGGACCCAGCAGGAGCTCCTCGTGTCTTCGCGTGATCAAAAAAACCAGCGTCTCGTTCGGGCCTCGCACGAAGACACGAAGGGGGCGTGCGACGCTAGCGTCCGGCCGGGATCCTGCCGAGGAGGTAGGCGCGGCGTTGATCAGCGAAGTTCTTCAGGCCGATGGAGCCTCCACCCATGGGCCCATGGCCGGTGCCCGCGTGGTCCTGCGTCAAGCTGCCCTCGAAGGCCTCCGTGGACTCCAGCTTCCGCGTGTCCGCGCGGACTTCGGCCGCGATGAGGTCATGGTACCGCTGAGCCACGGGCCCCAGCGCATTCCAATCGAGATGCTTGTCCGCGATTTGGCGCACCATGGCGAGGTAACGTTCCCGCAGCGCCGGAACCGCCAAGAGCCTTGAAAGCAGGGGTTTGGAGGCGTCCTGTGCCGCCACCAACGGGTCCAGCTCCACCGAGCCGCCACCCCCGGCTCGCCCTCCACCGGGGCCACCGGGTCCGCCCGGTCCGCCCGGTCCACCCGGTCCGCCCGGTCCACCCCCCGGCCGCCCGCGCCCGCCCGGCCCACCCGGCCCACCCGGCCTCCCCGCGCGGGTGAAGGTCTCGTTCGTGTCCCCGGGCAGCACATGGAAACGTCCTTGGGCATCTTGGCAAATGAGGTAGTCGCTCGCCCGGACCCAGTAGCCGTCGTTGTTGATGAGGGCGTTTTCGAGCGCGAGGAACCGCAGCGCGCCCTCCACGTCCAGGATGGGCTCCAGCGCCTTTTCCAGTTGGTCGGCCGGGGTTTGGTTCAGGACCTTGCAGAGGCGGATGAGGTCCGACCATGCGATGGGGTCCTCCTTGCTCTTGAGGTCGTAGATCTTCTTGTACGGCGCGGGGTCGTCCCCGAGGAACTCCAGCCCGCCCTTGCCGTTCGGCGACCCGGGCACCTTCCAGCGCGCGGCCTTGGCGGTCTTGAAGTGGAGCTGGACGAAGTCCTTGTTGAACTGCTCCACGTTGGCATAGATGCCCCATGACTCGCCGTTGATGACCACGCGAACGAGGTTGGCGCGCGGCGCGGGCACATGCTGTCGGGCGACCTCGCAGTACAGGACCGCCCGCAGGAAGCTGGGGTCCTCATGGCTGTTCAGCAGGTTCAACGTGCGGAACCCGTCGATCGCTTGCCCCTCCTTGAAGGCGTCCAGCGAGAGGTTCAACGACCGCTTCTGGCCCGGGCCCACCATCCCGTACGACGACATGCCCCGGAAACGGACGCCTACGTCCTCGTACGTCTTGCCATCGACCATCAGCCGCGCCGGCACCTCGACGTCCGTGTCATGGAACGCCTCCAGCTCCTTCTCCCAGTCGGGGCTCTCGAAGGTCAGGAACCATGTGCGCAGGACGGCCGTGTCGTACAGGGGCTTCCCCGCATGCGAGGGCACGTCCGACGGCGAGACACGCTGGCCCGGCTTCGTGGGTTCGGCATGGTCGCGCCTGCCCCCGCCGGGGCCGCCGGGACCGCCGGGACCGCCCATGGCACCGGGCCCACGCCGCCGTGGCCCGCCGCCGCTCGCGGCCTCCCGAGCGAGGAACTCCCGCGCGGACGAGCGCTCCGCAAGGTCCAACTTCTTGTCCCCGTCCTTGTCGAAATCCTTCAGCACCTTGCGGTCGGGCTGGACCCCGCCGGGCGGCCCTCCGCCCCCAAAACGTCCACCCGGTCCACCCGGCGGCGGCGGCCCGCCGGGTGGCGGCAAGTCTGGTGACTGCGGCAGCGCAAGGGCCGAGGCAAGGATGGCCGCCATCGCGGCGCGGGCTGGGGATGAGAGAGAGTGCATGACGCTTCGTTCCCTGATGACCGGCTGCACGCAACATGGTGACAGGGCAAGAGATCCGGCATCGCGACGGGGTGCCTGCTTCCATGCTTCCGGCATGCCATGCCTCGCGCGTAGCATGGCCCGACATGCGAACGCGGCGCGGGCACTTCCTCACCGGCCTCCTCCTTGCCATGACATGGGTCATGTCCGGGTGCGGTCCCGCCGCGCCGGGCCCTGCGCCATCCGCCTCCGCCCCCAAGGACATGCCCCCCGTGCCCGTGTCCGTGGCCCACGTGGAATCCAAGCCCATGGACCGAACCCTGCCGGTCGTGGGGACCTTGTTCGCGCGTGACGAGGCCACGGTGTCGGCCGAGGTGGAGGGCACGGTCGAGAAGACGTTCGTCGAGTTTGGCGACCGCATTCGGGAAGGGCAGGAGCTGGCGTTGGTGGACACGGGTTCCTACTCCGCCCTTGCCGCGCAGGCGGCGGCGCGCGTGGCCCAGTCCAAGGCGGCAGCCGTCTCCGCCGAGCATGAGCTCGCGCGGCAACAGCAGTTGCGCGGCAACGGGATCGCCTCCCCTGCCGACCTCGATCTTGCCGTCGCCAACGCAGACCAAACCCGTGCCGCGGTGAGGGCGGCCGAGGCGGCCGAGACCGTCGCCCGGCTCAACGTCGCCCGGTCCCGCATCCGCGCCCCCTTCGACGCGGCCGTCGCCGAGCGGGTTGCCGGGGCCGGGGACTTTGTCAGGCCGGGCTCGCCCATGTTCCGGGTGGTCAACGACCGGGTCCTCAAGTTCATCGTGCAGGCGCCGGAGGCGAACGCCCCGGACATCCGAAAGGGGCAGGAGATCCGGTTTGGCGTGGACGCCTTTCCCGGGCGCGCCTTCACGGGCAGCGTGTTCCTGATTAGCCCGCAGGTGTCGGCAGCGACGCGCATGTTCTCGCTCGGGGCGCTCGTCACCAACGTGGAGCTTGCCCTGAAGGCCAACACCTTCGCGCGCGGGGAGGTCGTGCTGGAGCGCGGCATGCCCACCGTCCTTGCCCCGCTCGACGCCATCGTCACGTCGTCCGGCTTCTCCCGCGTCTTCGTGGTTTCCAACCGCATTGCCCGCTTGCGCGACGTGTCCGTCGGGCGGATCCGGGGCGACCGGCAGGAGGTTCTGAAGGGCCTTTCGCCGGGCGAGACGGTCGCCGTCTCCGGCCTCAACAAGCTGCGCGACGGGGCGGCCATCACCGTGCGACAGGACGCCCGATGACCCCGGCCCCGAAATTGAACGGGAACGCGCCGGTGCAGGGCGTCGGGGCGCCCGGCATGGGCGTTGCGGACCTATGCATTCGCCGGCCCGTGTTCGCCACGATGCTCAACCTGCTGCTCGTGGTGGTGGGCCTGTTCGCGTTTTCGCAGCTCGGCATTGACCAGATCCCCAACGTCGAGCTGCCGATCATCACCGTGACGACCACGCTGCGGGGGGCCTCGCCCGAGGAGATCGAGACGGCCGTCACCAAGCCACTCGAGGAGATCATCAACACCATCCCCGGCCTTGACGAGCTGAGCTCCAACAGCCGCGAGGGCTTCTCCAGCATCACCGCCCAGTTCTTTTACGAGCGCAACCGCGACCTTGCCGCCCAGGACGTCCGCGACAAGGTCAACACCATCCTCTCGCGCCTCCCGCCCGGCACCGAGACCCCCATCGTGGACAAGTTCGACGTCGATGCGACCCCCGTCCTGTCGCTCGCGGTGTCCGCGCCGCGCGACCTCAAGGAGATCACCTTCCTTGCGGACAAGGTCCTCAAGCAGAACCTCGAGACCGTGCCCGACGTGGGCGCCGTCAACCTCGTGGGCACGCGCGTGCGCGCCGTGCAGGTGGCCCTCGACACGGACCGCCTGCGGGCGCACGGGCTGACGGTGGAGGACGTGCGGTCGGCGTTGGAGGCGCAGAACGTGGAGGTGCCGGGCGGCCGCGTGGAGCAGGCGGGGCGCGAGCTGGTGCTGCGCACGCTGGGGCGGATGGAGACGGTGCCGGCGTTCGGGCGCCTCATCGTCGCGAGCCCGGGCGGCCAGCCCATCTACCTTTCGCAGGTCGCCGAGGTATCGGACGGCGTGGAGGAGCCGCGCACGCTCGCCCGGCTGGACGGCACCAACGCGGTCACGCTCGTGGTGCGCAAGCAAAGCGGGTGCAACTCGGTGGCGCTCATCGACGCCGTGAAGGCTCGCCTCGGCCAGCTCCAGCCACTCCTGCCGGCCGACTACCGCGTCGAGGTCGTCCGAGACCAGTCCCGGTTCATCCTTCGCAACCTCCACGAGGTCTCGTTCCACCTCGTCCTCGGGATGATCCTCGTGGCGCTGACCGTTCTCGCGTTCCTTCACGACCTGCGCGGCACGCTCATCGCGTCGCTCGCCATCCCCGCCTCCATCGTGAGCACGTTCGCCCTCATGAAGGCGATGGGCTACACCCTCAACAACTCGACCATGCTGGGCCTTACCTTTGCCGTGGGCGTGGTCATCGACGACGCGATCGTGGTGCTCGAGAACATCCATCGCGTGATGGAGGAGCGGGGCTGCTCGGCGGTGGAGGCGGCGCTGGATGGCACCCGCGAGATCGCGTTGGCCGTGGTCGCCACCACGCTCTCGCTCGTGGTCATCTTCCTCCCCCTTGCCTTGATGAAGGGGCGCACCGCGATGTTCTTCTCCAGCTACGGCATGACCGTGGCCTTCGCCATCATGGTGTCCCTCGTCGTCAGCTTCACGCTCACCCCCATGCTGGCCTCGCGCTTCCTTCGCCACACGTCCGACCCGGTCGCCCGCGAGCGCAAGGCGAGGGGCGGCCCCCTGATGCGCGCGCTTGCGGACCTCTACATTGCGACCCTCGCATGGAGCCTCCGGCATCGTGCCCTTGTCATGCTCGTGTGCGTCGCATGCGTCGCGTCCATCCCGTGGTTGTTGAAGAAGACCCGCTTCACGTTCATGCCCACCGACGACAGCAGCGAGTTCGACGTGTCGCTGGTGTTGCCCGAGGGGACGCCCCTGATGCGCGCGGCGGGGGTGGCGGCGGACGTGGAACGCGAGCTCAAGGCCCTCCGGATCGATGGCCAGCCGGTTGTCCTGAACACCCTCGTCACCGTTGGCCCCTCGTCCGGCCGCGTCGGCAAGGCGGAAGGCGACGTCACCCAGGCGTCCATTTACTGCCGGCTGCCCGAGCTTGGCGACCGTTTTGCCCAGTGGCGCGGCACATCCCGGCGCTGGTCCCAGCTCGACGCCATGGCGCTGGCCCGTTCCGTGGTGAGCCGCTATCCGGAGCTCCGCTCCTCCGTCCAGGCCATTTCCCCCCTCGGCGGCGGCGGCGGGCGCAACGCCGAGATCATGATGCACCTCCTCGGGCCCGACATCAGCCGCCTTGCCGAATACGCCGACCGTCTGGTCCTGGAGCTCCGGGGCGACCCCGGCCTTGCCGACGTCGATACCACCCAGTCCGCGCGCAAGCCCGAGTTGCAGGTCCGCGTGGATCGCGAGAAGGCCGCCCAGTTCGGGCTTCGCCTCGACGAGGTCGCGAACGCCCTCCGCACCGTCGTCGGCGGCCAGATCGTCGGCACGTTCAAGGAGAACGACGACCAGTACGACGTGTGGCTGCGGGCGCGCCCGGCCGACCGGGACGGCGCGGACGCCCTTGCGCAGGTCATGCTTCGCACGCGCCCTGCGGCCGCCAACGCGCGGCCGGAATGGGTGCCACTCGGCAACTTCATCCGGCTCGACGAGGCGCGCGGTCCCAACCAGATCGACCGGTTCCAGCGCCAGCGCCGCATCACGGTGGTGGCCAACCTCGGCACGTACGCCCTCGGCGACGCCGTAAAGGCGATGGAATCCGCCGTCGCCGGGCTCGGCATGCCCGCCGACTACCGGGTTGCCTTCGTCGGGCGGGCCAAGCAGCTCCAGGAGACGCTCCGGAACTTCCTGCTCGCGTTCCTGGTGTCGGTCCTCTTCATGTACATGGTGCTTGCGGCCCAGTTCGAGCACTTCATCCACCCCGTCGCCATCCTGCTTGCCGTGCCGATTGCGCTCCCGTTCGCGCTCGCATGGATGCTGTTCCTCGACGAACCCCTCAACACCTACGCGATCTTCGGCCTCTTCATGCTCGTCGGCATCGTGAAGAAGAACGGCATCTTGCAGGTGGACCAATCCAACGTGCTGCGCGCGTCCGGCATGCCGCGCGAGCAGGCCATCCTCCTTGCCAACCGCCTTCGCCTCCGGCCCATCCTCATGACCACCATGCTCCTCGTGGTATCCATGGTTCCCATTGCGCTCGGCACCGGCCCCGGCTCCTCCGGGCGCGCCTCCATGGCCAAGGTCATCATCGGCGGCCAGATGCTCTGCCTCCTGCTCACCCTCCTCGTCACCCCCGTGTCCTACTCGCTGTTCGACGACTGGGGGCGCCGCCTCCGGGGATTGCCCAAGGAACCCGTCTCGTCATGACCTCCCCCCGCATCGCGTCCGCCCGCGGGTGCCCGCCGAGGCCCGTCGTTGGCCATTCGCCATTCGGCCTTCGCACCCTCCTTGCCGTGCTGCTCCTTGCCACCGCCCTCCCGCGTTGCCTTGCCGGCCGCGCCGACCGCCATGCGGCGGCCGACGCCTTCTTTGACGGCCCCATCCTCCTGTGGAAGCTCCGGCTTCCTTCGGCGTCCCTTGCCAGCCTTCGTTCCGACCCCCGGACCTACGCCGAGGCCGAGGTCGAGGTGGGTGGGCGCACCTACACCGGGGTGGGCGTCCACCTCAAGGGTTCGGCCGGAAGCAAACGTTCCATCGACGACCGCCCCGCCCTGACGCTCGACTTCAACCGGTTCAGCAAGGGCCAGCGCGTCTTCGGCCTTGCCAAGCTCCACCTCAACAATTCCGTCCAGGACCCCTCCCTCATCCACGACAATCTCGCCTCGCGAACCTATCGCGCGGCCGGCGTCCCTGCCACGCGGGCCACCCATGCGTTGGTCGATCTCAATGGCAAGGCCCTCGGCATCTACGTCGTCAAGGAGGCCTACGACGACGACTACCTCCGTCGGCACTTCGCCGAGGACACGGGCCGCCATGGCAACCTCTACGACGGCGGGTTCGTGAGCGACATTGGGCGCAACCTTGAGCGCGACGGCGGCAAGGGGCCCGACGATCACTCCGACCTCGCCGCCCTTCGCTCCGCCACGTCCGTCCCGCTCCATCAACGCGCCGAGGCCCTTGGCAAGGTGCTCGACCTTGATCGGTTCCGCTCCCTCGTTGCCATCCAGTTCGCCCTCGACGACTGGGACGGATACGTCCGAAACCGCAACAACTACCGGGTTTACTTCCGTCCCGATGGCCGGGCCGTGTTCCTCCCGAGCGGCATGGACCAGTTGCTGCGCAATGCCGAGGCCCCGGTGCGGGACGCCGCCATGGGCCGGGTGGCCGCGAGCCTGCTGGCCGTGCCCGCCGAGCGGATCAGGCTTCGCGACCGCATGCGCGAGATGAGCTCCAACGTCCTCTCCGACGCCACCCTCCTCGCCATCCATGACGCCATCGAGAAGCGAATCGACGACGCCCTCGAAGGGCTGCCGGCGGCCGAGCGCGACCGTTTCCAGCCGCCTTCGCGCGACCGCCGTTCCCAGATCCGCCGTCGCATGGACTTCGTCCGGCGCGAGCTCGCCGAGTGGCCCGACCCCGTCCCGCCATGGCCCAAGGGCAAGGTGCTCAGCCTCGCCGACGTCCCGTGGTCCCCCTACGACCAGACCGGCCAGTCCGAGACGTCCACCCACTGGATGCAGGACGGGCGGCGGCTGTTCCGGATCGAGGTCAAGGCTCGCACCACGCGCGCCACCATCCGCACGACCGTCCCGCTTCCGGGCGGCCGGTTCCGACTCTCCGGGATGGCCCGGTGCAAGGGCGTGGACGCGTTGTCAGACGACCTTGGCAAGGGCGTGGGGATTCGCATCACCGGCTCCACGGGCACGCAACATCTTGAGGGCACGGCCGGGTGGACGCGGCTGTCCTTCGACTTCGACCAACCCGAGGATGGCCCGGTGGAGTTGCTCGTGGAGGTCAAGGGCCATGCAGGCACGGCGTGGTTTGATCCCGCCACCTTGCAGGTCGAGGGGCTCTAGGGTCGTGTTTGAGCCATCGCTGGTGTTGGGCAGGGCCAAGAAAGCCATGGGGCGAGGCGTGAGGACGGGCCAGACCCGCGTCGGTCATGCCGGCGGTTTTGGGGCCGCGAGGGCTTCGCCCCGGTTTTCGGGCGGCCGTCGTGACAGGCCGCCGAGGCATCGGCCGTTCTGGGTGGAACCCTCTCCTACAACCTAGGCGGGGGCGGAAGGATGGGGACGAGCTGGGGCAAGGCACCCCGGGCGTTGACCTTGCGCCTCCAGACCTTGTCGCCCGCCGCGAGGTAAAGCTCGTCGAGGTTGCGTCCGCCGAGGCAAACGTCCGTGGCCCATGCGCCCGGCTCGGGCAGGGACAGGATCCCGTTCACGCGCCCGGCTTGGTCGCAGAACTGGACCCCCACCGTCGTGGCCACCCAAAGGCGTCCCAGCGAGTCCACGCACATGCCGTCGGCTCCGGAACCCCGGGGGTCGTCCGCAAGGTGGAGGTGATGGTACCGTTGCCGGTGCGCCAAGGTGCCGTCGGGCTGGATTTGGAAGCTATAGACGAACTGCCCCACCATGTCGGACACCAGAAGGAGCGTCTGGTCCGGGACAAGGCAGACGCCGGCCGGGAACTCGATGCCGGTGTCGAGCACGGCAACCTTGCCCTTCGCGTCGAGGAGCTTCACCGCACGGGCGGATGGATCGGTGAAGTAAAGGGTGCCGTTCGACGCCATGACGAGGTCCTTCACGCCTGTTTCAGTGGCGAGGAAGCGTTCCTCGGACTTCCCTTCGAGACGGACGATGCGCCGGCCCTCGGGCTGGGCGGCCATGAGGGCGCCGTCGGGCGCCACGGCCATGGACTGGGTCCCTTGCGCCACCTCGCGCGCGACGGCCACCGAGCCGTCCGGCCCGACGCGAAAGACGCGGCCGGAGGGGCCGTCGGTGAAGTGGACTGAGCCGTCCTTGGACACGCAGAGGCCGGCCGGGAGCTTGTAGCCTTGCCCGACCAGTTCCCATGCGGCGCCCGGGAGGGTGGCTTGGCCGACTGGGGAATTGGTGGAACGCCCGGGGTTGACCGGGCCGGGGGCGCCCGTCCAGAGCCATGCGAGGGCCTTGGGCAGGATGGCGCCGCCCTGCTTGCTGTCATGGCCGCCGGTGCCCCATTCCTTGATGACCTCGTACCCGGCCCATGACAGGGCGGAGTACATGTCCTGGTTCGCGACCCACCAGTTGCCGCCGTAGATGTTGAGGTCGTTGTAGCCGTCCTGCAGGAAAACCTTGAGCGGGCGCGGCTCGAACTTGCGAATGAGCGTGGGGTAGTCGTTGCCACCGCGCAGGCCCACGTAGGTGCCGATGGTGGAGAACACGCGCCGGAACAGGTCCGGGCGTTCCCATGCGGCGGTGAAGGCGGCGATGGCCCCGGAACTGGCCCCGCCGATGGCGCGGAGGTTGGGGTCGGACGTGATCTTCACGCCGGCGCGTTCCTCGGCGGCAGGCAGGACCTCGGACTGGAGGAACGCGGCGTAGTCGCCGCCAAGGCCGTCGTATTCAAGGCTCCGGTTGAACCGAGGCAGGGCGTTGGTGCCCTGCGCCGACGGCACGACCCCTGGATTGACGAAGACGCCGACGGTGGGGGGCATGGCGTTGCGGGCGATGAGGTTGTCGAAGACCCACGGCACGCGCCATGGGCCGTTGGTGGAAACGTAGCCGCCGCCGTCCTGGAAGACCATCAACGCGGCCGGCCGCGACCCGTCATGGCCCGGCGGAGCATAGACCCACACGTCCCGCACGGTCCCGGGAAAGACGGAGCCCTCGGCGGCTGCGTACGAGAAACGGGTGACCTTGCCGTGTGGGACGGCAGGGTTGAACTGGGAGTCGGGGCCAAGACGGTAGTCGTTGTCCTCGGCCATGCCGACAACGGCGGCGGCCGTGATGCCAAGGCAGGCGCCGGCTAAGGTTCGTTGAAACGCGCGCATGGCTTCCAGTCAACGCACCCGGGGCGGGCGGTGCAACACCGATGCCGCGGCATCGATGGCGGCCATAATCGGGGTGCATTCGCGGCCCCGGTTGGAGCAGGGTGCGGGGATGCGTTCCCTTCCTGTCGTGGCCTTGATGGCGCTCGCATGGCTCGCGCCGTGCATCCGGGCCCAGTTGCCCGTGTCCGGCAACCTCTCCCGGTCCAACCTCGTCGCGTGGTGCATCGTTCCATTTGATTCCCAAAAACGCTCCCCGGTCCAGCGCGCCGAGATGCTGCAACGCCTCGGCATCCAACGCCTCGCCTATGACTGGCGCGCCGAGCACATCCCCACCTTCGACGCCGAGGTGGACGCCATGGCCGCGCGTGGGATCGAGATGACGGCATGGTGGTTCCCAGCCGCCCTCAACAGCGAGGCCATGGCCATCCTCGCCACCATCG
>CAIYFP010000070.1 GCA_903925515.1 uncultured Verrucomicrobiota bacterium | reverse complement strand
CGTGTTGGCACGCAGCCTGCCGCAACTCGCCCGCTTGGGGATCGCGAGCCTCCCTCCTCCTTACGCGCGGATTTGGGCGGGTTGAAACCCATGCCGGTCAGCACCCGGAGGGAGCTCGTGAGGAACGGCCGACGAATCCCGCGTTGGACCCGCGCCGGTCCTTGCGCCCCCAATTTCCCCGGGCGCAAGCCGGAATCATTCGATTCACAACCGGATGGGTTGCGTCAGGCTGCGTGCCAACACGGGGCCGTAGCGGATGGGCATGAACCCGGGATGGGCATCCATGAGACTGCATCCTTCGCGGTTTGGCGGCATGGCGTGAGGAAGTCCCCGCTGCATGCATCACGGAATCCGTGCAGGAGGCGGCATGGATTTTTTCGCGCCAAGATCGGGGCCAAGGCAGGCCTTGGTTGATGGGGCCAGTGAAACCTGCCTGGCCGGCCAACCGGCGGTTTTACTGGTACACGCCACGAGGAGCCGTCTTTTCAACCCTCCGTCGGCGCAGCGTGAGGCGAGAACCGGGCACTCAGGAACGGCTTGGGCGCGGATCAGGGGCGCACACGGCAGGATTGACAAGCTGGCTTCCTGTGCGTGGACTTGTGACGATTCCTCGAAGATTTTGCATTCCAACGTGTAGGCACCGTGACGGACGAGTGTCCGGGGACGGTGTCCGGCCCGGTTGGGGTGCGACTTTCAACGGTGGGATTCTCATCACCTATGCGTAAAACCACCCCAAAGGGTGCCGTATCGCGGTGTTCCGGTTGGATGGCTGCGGCCGCGCTGATTGCGTCGGCCTTGGCTGCCCATGCTGGCAACGTCGTGATTCCGGGCACACTGAAGCGTCAGTTCTATCCGGGTGCCACCCGGGCCTCCGTGGCCAACGGCACCGCCAAGCTCGGCTTCGTCGAGTTGATCCAGTCGGCACAGGCCCCCAGCGACGTGGCCGACAACTATGCGCAGCGCGTGAGCGGCGTGTTCAAGCCCACGCAATCGGGCAACTACGTGTTCTGGGTCGCGGCGGACGACGACGCCGACTTGTACCTGAGCACGGACGACAACCCGGCGAACAAGCGCCTGATCGCGCAGCAGCCGGGCTGGGGCGGCATCAAGGAGTGGACGACGGCGGAGAATGGCGGCCAGACCGACACGCCCGCCGCCACGCAGAAGTCGTCCGCGACATGGTCGCCCGACGGCGGCGCCACGAAGCCCTTCGCCAACGGCATCGCGCTGGTCGCCGGCAAGTCCTACTACATCGAGGGCATCATGCACGAGGGCGGCGGCGGCGATAACTTTGGCTTCACGGCCCTCGTTGCGGGCAACACCCCCACGAACGGCGACGACACGACCCTTGCCGGGAGCGTCATCGGCGCGGTCGTTGCGAACCCCACGAAGCTCAACATCGCGACGCAGCCCGCTGACGCCCGCGTCACCGAGCTGTCCACCGTGACGTTCACGGTGGGCCTCGACACGGACGCCGAGTTCCTTGACTACCAATGGTTCAGGAACGGGCAGCCTGTTCCGGGCGCGAGGGATGCGTCCCTGACGGTGCTCACCTCGCTCGCCGACAATGGCGCGAAGTACAGCGTGAAGGTTTCCACTCCCACCGCGCCCGCCTTCTCCGGCCTCGCCAGCTTCTCGGCGACGAGCTCCGAGGCGACGCTGACGGTGGATGCGGCCATCGAGGTGGCGGGCTCGCTGAAGCGGGAGTACTTCCCGGGCGGCACCCGTGCGTCCGTGGCCAACAACGCAGCCGGTGCGCCCACGGTTTCGTTGGTGCAGGGCTTCGAGGCCCCGGCCAACGTCGCGGACAATTACGCCCAACGCATCAGCGGCTTCTTCTCGCCGCCCGCGACCGGCCTGTATGCGTTCGTGGTGGCGGCGGACGACGACGCGGACTTCTACATTTCCACGGACGACAAGCCCGCCAACAAGCGGCTCGTGGCGCAGCAACCCACGTGGGGCAACCCCCGCGAGTGGCAAACGGCGCAGAATGGCCAGACCGAAGGCCCGAACGTGACGCAGAAGAGCTCGCTCTACTGGTCCCCGGACAGCGGCACCACGACGCCCTTCGCCAATGGCATCAGCCTCCAGGCGGGCAAGAAGTACTACATCGAGGGCATCATGCGCGAGGGCGGCGGCGGCGATAACTTCGCGGCCACCTTCCACCTGATCACCGAGGCCATCCCCGAGAACGGCACGGCCTCCGCCTTCAGCGGCAACGCCGTCTCCGTCAAGGTGCCCAAGGCGACCATCGCCATCACCAGCCAACCGGCCGCCACCTCCGTCGTCGAGGGCCGGGCCGCCACCTTCTCCGTCGCCGCCGACGTGACGGGGATCGTGGGGGCGTCCTTCCAATGGAAGAAGAACGGCGTGGACATCGCGGGCGCCAATTCCGCGACCTACAAGACGCCGCTGGCGGCGTTGTCCGACAACGGGGCCAAGTACTCCGTGGTCCTCACCGCCCCGGGCGCGAGCGCGACGAGCGCGGACGCGGCGTTGACGGTCGTCGCCGACACGTTCCCCCCGGCGATCGTCTCGGCGGGCGCGGTTCGCAACGCGGCGGGTTCCTTCGACGTGGGCGTGGTGTTTGACGAGTCCGTGAATCCTTCCTCGATCACGGCTGGCAACTTCACGATCGCGGGCGGCACGGTCTCGGGCGCGACCCACGTCGCGAACAGCAGCACCTACAAGTCGCTGGAGCAGGGCGCGGTGCTGACGGTCTCCGGCCTGACCGCCGGCAACACCTACACGCTCACGGTCAAGGACGTGGCCGACGTGAAGGGCAACAAGGTCGGGACGGCGACGGCCCAGTTCACGGTGCAGAAGCTGACGTTTGCCGCCCTCGGCAACAACGATCCCGCCCTTCCCGCCAGCGCGATCGCGGTGGGCGCGGACGGCGTGAACCTCCAGTCCGGCGGCAACGCCTTCTGGAACGCGACCGACGACGTCTCCTTCGTCTATGAGCAGGTGACGGGCGACTTCGACAAGGTCGTCCAGATCGAGGAGCAGGACGCCTCGTCGAACTGGGCCCGTGCGGGCTTGATGGTCCGTGAGACGCTCGACACCGACAGCCGCCACCAGGCGGTGCATGCGCCCGACAACAAGAAGTGGGATGGCACGGGCTCGAACAACGCCTACGAGACCAACCGCCGCCTCACGGCCGGCGGGAGCACCAGCTCGTCCAACGCCGGGGGCTCGCCTCAGTATCCCGGCAAGACCCATGTGCGCCTCATGCGCACGGGCGACATCATCCACATGTTCCGCTCGTCCGACGGCATCACATGGACCCAGCTCGGTCGCACGGACTTCACGGAGAACGACGGCACGGCGCTCCCGGCGACGATGTACGTCGGCATCGTCTATGGCCCCGAGAACGGCAACATCTCGCCCGAGACCGACCGCAAGGTTTGGACGGCGAAGTTCCGCGGGTACGGCGACCTGAAGCCCAGCAAGCAACGCGGCACGGCGACGTACGCGGTGGGCGTGAACTTCGGCGCGAACGAGAACACGGGCATCATGGGCCGCACCGAGATCGCGGGCGTGCCGGATGCAGCCCAAGGCAACTGGAACAACCTCTCCGGCAACTCCTCCGAGGCCACCGGCGCGGCCTCCGGCCTTTTCGCCGAGGTCAACGGCAACCGTACCAGCACCTCCCTCACCGTTGAGTGGTCCGGCTCCGGCAACACCTGGGCCTCCACCGGCCGCGGCGAGGAGAACAACGGGTTCATCGGGTCCGACCGGTCGCTCCTGACCGGCTACCTCGACACCGGCAACTCCACGACCACGCTGGTCACCCTTGGCAGCGTCCCGTCGCAGCTCACGAGCGGCAAGTACGACATCGTCGTGTATGCCCTTGGCGGCGTGGCGGATCGTGGCGGCGCGTACCGCCTCCTCGACGCCAACCAGAACGTGCTGAGCGGCTACCAGACCATCCTCGCCCCGGCCAATCCGTCTGCGTTCACGCAGTTGACGGTTCCGGACGAGAACACGCCTGCCTACGGCACCTACGTCCTGTTCAAGGGCGTCAGCGCCTCGACGGTCATCGTTGAGGCCACGACGGCCAACAACAAGGGCCAGGGCGGCACGCCTCGCGCGCCCATCAACGCCATCCAGCTCGTGGCGCCCTCCGGCTTGGTCAAGCCGCCGTCCACCACGGTGGTCATCACCACGCCGCCCTCCGGCCTCGCCGGCGGACAGTTCTCCAACGTCGTCGTGGACGAGGTGAACAAGACCATCACGGCCGACCTGCCGCCTTCCGGCGACCAAGGTTACCTCACCCTCTCGCCCGCCCGGGTCATCAAGAGCGTCGAGTTGGTGAACGGCAAGATCGTGATCAAGTTCTAGCAAGAACCGGCCGTCCCCCGCGCCATGCGCGGGGTTGAGGCCTGTTTCCGCGGGGCCGGGCGCATGCCCGGCCCCTTTTGCGTCCGTGTCCGGCGATGGCCCCGGGGATGGCGCCCGTCGTCGGTGCATCCCCGTCTGCCGATCCAACCCGCCCAGCCTTCCCAGACCCGCCCGGGCCCGCGTCGCCGCATCATCCGCCGTGCCGATCGGCGTCACGCGGCGTGGCCCGCGGCAAGGCAAGGCAGGGCAGCGCAGGACAGGGAACTCCGCTCCCGAGCTTGCGCCCTCGCCTGCTCCTTGCTGGTCCACGGCCGGGCGTGACGCCGGCGCGGGCGGCTTGCAACATGAGGCCAATGACGACGTTGAGGCCGCGCCCGATTCGGCACGGGGACGAGGTTGGCCTGTTTTGCCCGGCGGGCGCCGTGGTGGACCCGGCAAGGATTGAGGCGGGGCGACGCGCGTTGGAGTCACGAGGGTACCGGGTGCGGTTGGGGGCGCATGTCGGGGCGCGTCATGGCGGGTTCGCGGGCACCGACGCGGAGCGCGTGGAGGACTTGAACGGCCTGCTTCGGGACCCCTCGGTGCGGATGTTGATGGCCGTGCGGGGCGGCTATGGATGCGGGCGGTTGCTCGGGCGGGTGGACGTGGACGCGGCCCGAAGGGACCCCAAGTGGCTGGTGGGCTACAGCGACGTGACGGCGTTGCAGATGTCCATGTTGGCGCGGTGCGGGCTTGCGAGCGTCTCGGGCCCGATGGCGGGCGTGGAGTTTGCCCGAGGCATCGACGCGTTCACGCAGGAGGGGTTCTGGGCGTTGGTGGAGGGCGAGACGATGGGGATGCAGCTTGGGAACCCGCCGGGGGAACCATGGCGGGTGGTGGTGTCGGGCGACGCCGAGGGGCCGTTGGTGGGCGGGTGCCTCTCGCTGGTTGCGTCCCTGATGGGCACGGGGCACTTGCCGTCCATGAAGGGTGCGCTGCTCGTCCTCGAGGACGTGCACGAGCATTTGCACCGGCTGGACCGCATGCTGGTGCAGCTTCGGTTGGCCGGCGTGTTGCACGGGTTGGCGGGATTGGTGCTTGGACAGTTCACGGACTGCGGCCCGGCGGAGCGTTCTGGCGGATGGCTTGGGTTGGAGGAGATCGTGCGGGAGGTGGCCGGGGACGCGGGCATTCCGGTGGTGATGGGCTATGCTTACGGGCACGAGCCCCGGAAGCGGAGCCTGCCATGGGGCCTGAGGGCGCGGTTGCGGGCGGTCGCGGGTGGCGGACTGGAGCTGCTGGAGTAGGGGGCCGGAGGTCATCCGACCGGGGCGCCCGCAGGCTGCGACGGGAGGGCATGGGGGCGTAAACTCTTTTGACGGCGCGGCGGGGCGCGGACACTGTGGGGTGTCCGTGGCACGGGCGAGCGATGCACGGGCGATGCTTCCATGAGCGACGACAGTCTCAATAACTTCACCCCTCGGGCGCAGCAGGTCTTGGCCTTGGCGCGCAAGGAGGCGGACCGGTTCAACCACAACTTCGTTGGGACCGAGCACCTGTTGCTGGGCTTGATCAAGCTGGGGCAGGGGGTGGCGGTGAACGTGTTGCAGAGGATGGGCTTCGACATCGACACGGTGCGGGCCGAGGTGGAGAAGGAGATGAAGCCGGGGCCGCCCCCGAGCGTGACGGGGAACCTTCCGCTGACGCCGCGGGTGAAGAAGGTGCTGAAGCTGGCGGGCGAGGAGGCCAAGGCGATGAACCACACGTACGTGGGCACGGAGCACATCCTTCTCGGTTTGCAGCGGGACGGGGAGGGCGTGGCGGCCAAGGTGCTGAAGAACCTGGACGTGGACCTTGCGCAATGCCGGCAGGAGATCCTGAAGGAGCTCGACCCCCAGTTCCAGCAGGGAGGGGGCGAGGGGGGCGAGAACCCCGATGAGCAGCTCACGAACGAGGGCGAGGCGAAGGAAGGCAAGGGCAAGGGCAAGGGCGAGGGGAAGACGCCAGCGTTGAAGGCGTTCGGGCGTGACCTGACGGAGATCGCGCGCAAGGGGGACATGGACCCGGTGATTGGCCGGGCGGCGGAGATCGAGCGCGTGATCCAGATCCTGTGCCGCCGGACGAAGAACAACCCGGTGCTCCTTGGGGAGGCGGGCGTTGGCAAGACGGCGATCGTGGAGGGGCTGGCTCAGGAGATCGCGCGCGGCGCGGTGCCGGAGATCCTGCACGACAAGCGAATCGTGACCCTGGACCTCGCGTTGATGGTGGCCGGGACGAAGTACCGGGGCCAGTTCGAGGAGCGGATCAAGGCGGTGATGGACGAGATCCGGCGCCACCGGAACATCATCCTCTTCATCGACGAGCTGCACACCATCGTGGGCGCGGGGTCGGCGGAGGGCACGATGGACGCGTCGAACATCTTCAAGCCGGCGCTGAGCCGCGGCGAGCTGCAAATCGTGGGCGCCACCACGCTCGCCGAGTACCGGAAGTACATCGAGAAGGACTCCGCGCTGGAGCGCCGGTTCCAGACCGTGAAGGTCGAGCCCCCGTCGGTGGAGGACGCGATCACGATCCTCAACGGGTTGAAGTCAAAGTACGAGGACCACCACAAGGCGGACTACTCGCCGGAGGCGATCGAGGCGTGCGTGAAGCTCTCGGACCGTTACATCACCTCCCGCTTCCTGCCGGACAAGGCGATCGACGTGATGGACGAGGCCGGCTCGCGGGCGCGGATTGCGTCGATGCAAAGGCCGCCGGACGTGAAGGGGATCGAGGCGGAGATCGAGGCGATCCGCGGCCAGAAGGAGAAGGCGATCAAGGGCCAGGACTTCGAGGGCGCGGCCCAGCTTCGAGACCGGGAGCGGCAGGCGAAGGAACGGCTGGAGAAGGTGCTTGCGGACTGGAAGACCGCGAAGGACGAGCGGCGCGTGGCGGTGAGCGAGGACGACATCCTGCACGTGGTGGCGAAGTGGACGGGCATTCCCTTGAGGCGGATGGGGCAGTCGGAGACGCAGAAGCTGCTGATGGTCGAGGAGGAGCTTGGCAAGGTGGTGATCGGGCAGCGGGACGCGGTGACGACGCTGGCGAAGGCGCTGAGACGTGCCCGGACGGACCTGAAGGACCCGCGTCGCCCGATTGGTTGCTTCGCGTTGCTGGGGCCGACGGGCGTCGGGAAGACGCTGCTGGCGCGGACCTTGGCGGAGCAAATGTTCGGCAGCGCGGCGGCGCTGGTGCAGCTCGACATGTCCGAGTACATGGAGAAGTTCACGGTGAGCCGGCTTGTGGGATCGCCTCCGGGCTATGTCGGGTACGAGGAGGGGGGGCAGCTCACGGAGAAGGTCCGGCGCCAGCCCTACTCGGTGGTCCTGTTCGACGAGATCGAGAAGGCGCATCCGGACGTGATGAACATGCTCCTGCAAATCCTCGAGGAGGGGAAGCTGACGGACTCGCTGGGGCGGGTGGTGGACTTCCGGAACACGATCATCCTGCTGACGTCCAACGTCGGGTCGGAGGCGATCCGGAAACAGTCCACGATGGGGTTTGCGAAGGCGGCGGAAGACACGGACCACGAGGCGATGCGCGGGCGGATCCTTGAGGAGGCGAAGCGGGCGTTCCGGCCGGAGTTCATCAACCGGCTGGACGACGTGATCGTGTTCCGCACGCTGGGCCGGCCGGACCTGATGCTGATCCTCGAGCTTGAGGTCGCCAAGGTGGCGGAGCGAATCCGGCGGAAGAACGTGCGGGTGGTGCTGGACGACAAGGCGCGGGAGTTCCTGATTGGGAAGGGCTTTGACCCGCAGTATGGGGCGCGGCCGATGCGGCGCGCGGTCGAACGTTACCTTGAGGACCCGTTGGCCGAGGAGATCCTGCGGGGCGGGCTCATGGCCGAGGGCGACGTGCTGGTGAGCGCCGAGGGGGACACCCTGACTTTCACGCAGCCGGCGGGCGCGGCGGGCGAGAAGCCGGCGGCCCCGTGAGGTGGCGCGGGCATGAGTGCGTGGCGTTCCCCGCAGGAGGGACGGGGGTGGCCGTGGGGAAGGCCCGGGGAAATGCCCATGGCGGGTTGAGGAGGCCTTGAGATGCCATCGGCCATGGTGCGGCGCGTGAGGGACGTGGTGTGGGACGTGGGCGAGATCGTGGTGATGTGCCGCGACCTCGGCGGCTCGTTGCGTCACCGGAGGCCCTCGTGGCCGGATTTCCTGTCGCAGATGCACTTCGTGGGGGTGAAGAGCCAGACGGTGGTGCTGACGACGGGCGCCGCGACGGGGATGGTCCTGTGCGCGCAGACATTCTTCCAGTTCCACAAGGTCAAGATGGACACGGCGACTGGGGCGGTGGTTTCCGTGGGGATGTGCAGCGAGCTGGGGCCGGTGTTGGCGGCGTTGATGTTGACGGCGCGGGTGGGCGCGGCGATGGCGGCGGAGCTGGGCACGATGAAGGTGACGGAGCAGATCGACGCGCTGCGCACGCTGGCGACGCACCCGGTGGACTACCTTGTGGTGCCGCGGGTGCTGGCGACGGTGCTGGCGGCGCCGTTGCTGAGCATCGAGGCCGTGTTCGTGGGGATTGTCGGGAGCTACCAGGTTGGCGTGCGATTCCTTGGGATCGACGGGGCGTACTACCTTGCGAACATGCGCCGGTACACGGACCCGCCGGACGTGGTGATCGGGCTGATCAAGGCGGTGGTGTTTGGGGCGATCATCTCGGTGGTGAGCTGCCACAAGGGGCTGACGTGCCGGCAAGGGGCGGAGGGCGTGGGGCGTGCGACCACGGAGGCGGTGGTGATGGCGAGCATCTCGATCCTTGTGGTGAACTTCTTCCTGACCCTCCTGCTGAACCGGGTGCTGAACCCAACCTGAGCGCCATGATCGAGGTGCGGGACGTGCACAAGGGCTTCGGGACGCAGCGGGTGTTGCGGGGGGTGGACCTGCGCATCGACGCGGGGGAGGCGGTGGTGATCATCGGCCGGTCGGGCGGGGGGAAGTCCGTCCTGTTGAAGCACCTGATCGGGCTGGTGCCGCCGGACTCGGGGGAGGTGCGGATTGACGGCCGGGCGATGGGCGGGCTGGACGAGCGGGCGTTGATCGGGGTGCGGCGAAGGTTTGGGATGCTGTTCCAGATGGCGGCGTTGTTCGACTCGATGACGGTGTACGAGAACGTGAGCTTCGTGCTGCGCCGGGAGGGGCGTCACACGGAGGCGGAGATGCGCGCGATGGTGGCGGATGCGCTGGAGCGGGTGGAGCTGCCGGGGATCGAGGGGAAGCGCCCGGCGGAGTTGTCCGGGGGCATGCGCAAGCGGGTGGGGCTGGCGCGGGCGGTGGTGTATCGGCCCTCGATCCTGCTCTACGACGAGCCGACGACGGGCCTTGACCCGATCGCGTCGGACCGGATTGACCGGTTGATCCGCAAGGTGTGGGAGGAGCTGGGCGTGACGAGCATCGCGGTGACGCACGACATGCGGAGCGCGCGCCGGATCAGCAACCGGGTCGTGATGTTGCACGAGGGGCAGATTCATGCGGACGGCCCGACCGAGCGTATCCTGTCCTCGGAGGACCCGTTGGTGTACAACTTCGTGAACGGCATCGCCACGGAGGCGGCCGACACCCCCTGAATCATGGAAAGGCAACGGCAAGGCTTGAAGGTCGGCGTGTTCGCGTTGGCGGCGCTGGCGTTGTTGGCGTACCTGATCCTGACGTTCTCCAAGTCCGCGACGCCGTGGACGCCGTTGGTGCGCTTGAACGTGTCGTGCACGGAGGTGGGAGGGCTGGTTCCCGGCGCGAAGGTGATGATGGCGGGGGTGCAGGTGGGCCATGTCGAGGCGCTGGACCTCGACGAGGACGGGCGGAAGGTGATCGTGCGGTGCGCGATCCAGCAGCGGTACCGGATCCACGAGGACGCGCATTTCGAGATCCAGCAGAGCGGGTTCCTTGGGGACCAGTACGTGTCGATCGTCCCGACGCGGAACCAAGGTGCCGTGCTGGTGGATGGGCGCACGGTGGAGGCGGTGGCGCCGTTCAACATGCTGGAGGCGGCCCGGTCGGCGGCGGGCTTGCTTCAGCGGCTGGACACGACGGCCAAGCGGCTGGACTCGGCCCTGGAGCGGGTGGACCGGGTCCTGTTGTCGGAGCAATCGTTGGTGGCGCTGACGAATGCCTTCGCGGGTCTTCAGCGGGTGTCGCAGCGGGCCGAGGCAGTGCTCGGGGACGTGCAAGGGCTGGTGCGGAGCCATGCCCCGGCCGTGGGCGGCACCCTTTCCAACCTGAACGCGTTGTCGCTCAGGCTCCACGGGGTGGCCGACGACGTCGCGGGGCTG
>CAIYFP010000069.1 GCA_903925515.1 uncultured Verrucomicrobiota bacterium | reverse complement strand
GTCGTCGCGCTGGGTCGTGCCGTGTCCTCGCTCGACATCGTCGTGGACCACTGCGCCAACGTGCGCGTCGATGGCCGCCAGCCGCCAGGCGAGTGGCTGCGCGGGATGGATGCGATGGCCGCCCTGCCCCGCGTCCATGTGAAGGTTTCGGGCCTTGTGGAAGGCAGCGGACGCGCCAGCGGGGACGCGCCTTCGGACGCGGCCTTCTACCAGCCCGTGCTGGACGCGCTCTGGGAACGGTTCGGGGACCGGCGCCTCGTGTTCGGCTCCAACTGGCCCGTGTCGGCCCGGTTCGCGCCGCTGCAACGGGTGGTCGGGATTGCCCGCGACTACCTTGCGGCGCGGGGCGACGAGGCGGCGCGGCGGGTGTTGATGGGCAACGCGAGGCAGTTGTACGGCGCATGAACCATGGGCATGAAAGGGGCATGAACGGGAACGCTGCGACTCGGCGCGCGGATGCCATGCAACGGGGGCGGTGCATGGCGTGGGCATGGTGGATGGCATGGGTGGCGGTGGGCGCGTTGCATCCCCGGGTCGATGCCGGGCGCGTCCCGTGGGTGACGTCGCGGGTGGAGGGCTCGCCGGAGCCACCCCCGGCCGCGCGGGTGGACCGGGTGCGTCCGGACGTCACGTTCAAGAGCCCGGTCGAGCTGGAGCATGACCGGGTGCGGAACCTTTGGTGGGTGGCGCAGCATGGGGGGCAAGTGTTGGTGATGCCCGCGCGCGGGACAGGGCCGGGGGACCCGGGCACTGGCGCACTGGCCGGCGTGCCCAGGGTCGCGCTCGACCTCGCCGCAAACGGGCGCCCGTTTAACCAGTTGCTTGGGTTCGCCCTGGACCCCGGCCATGCGACCAACCGGTGGATCTTCGTGGCCTACGTGAACGCCGACGGCAAGCCAGACGGCTCGCGGGTGAGCCGGTTCACGTTCGCCGACGGCGCGTCACCGGTCGTGGACCCCGGGTCGGAGGTGGTTCTCCTGACATGGCTGGGCGGAGGACACAACGGGTGCGCCCTGAGGTTCGGCCCCGACCACAAGCTCTACATCTCGACGGGCGACGGCAGCTCGCCCGAGCCGCCGGACGCGTTGCGCACGGGCCAGCGGCTGGACGACCTGCTTTCGAGCATCCTGCGGGTGGACGTCCATCCGGCGGATGGCACCCGGCCGATGGCGGTGCCGGCCGACAATCCGTTCGTGGGACGCCCGGGCGTTCGACCGGAGATTTGGGCGTACGGATTTCGCAATCCATGGCGCATGGGCTTCGCGCCGGATGGTTCGTTGTGGGTGTCGGACGTGGGCTGGGAATTGTGGGAGACGGTCCATCGCGTGACGGCGGGCTACAATGGCGGCTGGGCGCGCGAGGAGGGTCCGCACCTCGTCGATGCGTCGGTCGAGGCGCCCACGCCCGTGGGACGGCCGGTCGCCGCGCATCCGCACACCGAGGCCGCGAGCCTCACCGGGGGCGTGTTCCATCGCGGCAAGGCGCTCGCAAGGTTCCGTGGGCACCATGTCTATGGCGACTGGGAGACCGGCAAGGTCTGGATGTTGTCCACCGCCGCCGGCGCGTCCCCCGTCGAGGTCGCCGACACGCCCCTCAAGATCGTCGCGTTCGCCAACGGCCCCGGCGACGAGACGTACGTGCTCGACCATCAGGGCGGCGGCTTGCATCGGCTCGGGGACAACGTCGCGACGACGCCGACGGAGTTCCCGCGGCGCTTGTCCGCCACGGGACTTTTCCTGGACGTGGCACGGCATGAGCCCGCGCCGGGCGTCCTGCCCTACGACGTGGTGGAGCCGCGCTGGCACGAGGGCGCGGCGGCGAGGCGATGGGTTGGCATCCCCGGGGACGCGCCGGTGGAGCCGGGTGCATGGAGGGGCGGGACCGTGCTTGCGAAGACGCTGTTCGCGCCCGCCGCGAATGCCGGGGCGACAGCGCAGGCGGCGGGCGCGGGGCGACCCATTGAAACCCAGCTCCTGCATTTCAACGGCGAGTCATGGGCCGCCTATGCGTATCGGTGGAACAACAAGGCCACGGACGCCGACCTTGTCGCGGCGGACGGCGACTCCGCAGAGGTGGAATGGGCGGGCGAGGGGCGGCGTCGGTGGACGATCCATGCGCGGTCGGATTGCCTGCGTTGCCACAACGCGTGGCCGGGTTTCGTGCTGGGCTTCAACGTGGCGCAGTTGGCGGGCTCGGGGACGTTGGAAGGATGGCGAGCCAAGGGTTGGGTGGCGCCGAACGTTGCCACGAACGCGGCGTTCCACCTTGCGCACCACGGGGACGAGACGGCGCCCATGGAGCGCCGGGCGCGCTCATGGCTCCACGTGAACTGCTCGCCATGCCACCGGTTTGGCGCCGGCGCGGCAGTGGCGGCGCGGTTTGGCATGGAGGAACCGCTGGGCAAGTCGGCGGTGCTCGACGCCCGCCCGGCCCGCGGGACCTTCGGAATTGGGGACGCACGGTTGATCGCCCCAGGGGAGCCGGCGCGTTCCGTGGTGTTTCATCGCATCGTGACGGGCGGTTCCGGGCACATGCCGCCGATGGGCGGGCGGCGTCCGGACTTCGCCGGAGCCCGGGTGGTGGCCGATTGGATCCGGGCGATGGGACCCCATGTTGGGACGGCGCGTCCGGGGGAAGGCACGCTGGAGGAATCGTTGGAGGATTTGTCCCGGATTTTACCCGGCAAGCCGCCGGCCGAGCGGGTGAAGGCGGGGCTCGCATCCAACCACGGCTCGGTGCGAGATGTTTGGATGCCGCATGCACCCGAGGGCATGCGCCGTGACACGATGGGCGACCGGGTGCCCGTGCAGCAGATCCTCGCGGCACGGGGCAACCCCATGCGCGGCCAGAGGGTGTTCGAGTCGCCGGACGGCCCGGGTTGCATCCGATGCCATGCCGTCGGGGGCAAGGGGGGACGGTTCGGGCCGGACCTTGGGCGGATTGGGGCGGAGCGAACCCGTGCGGAATTGATGGACAGCCTCGTGAACCCGGCGCGCCTCGTTGCCGATGCCTACCGGCTGCACGTCGTCGAACTGAAGGACGGGACGACCGCAACCGGGTTCGTGGAGGTTGCGACGGATGGAACGCGGCGCATCCGGATGGAGGACGGCGCTGAGCGACGTCTTCGGGGGGACGAGGTGGCACGGGACGAGACCATGGCGGGCTCCGCCATGCCCGAGGGGTTGTTGTCGGGCCTGACGGTGTCGGAGGCAGCCGACCTGTTGGCCTACCTCGCGGGCCTCAAGCCGGGAAAATAGCGCTTGAACGCCCGTGCTCGGCAAGGGCACCGTTTGGGCTGCTTTCTGTTGCGCGGTTAGCTCAGTGGTAGAGCACTACCTTGACACGGTAGGGGTCACAGGTTCGAACCCTGTATCGCGCACCATTTCCCCATGGCTCGCACCCTCACGAAAGCCAATGCCAGCGCTGGTTTTCACGCTCCCGCGCATCAGCCTGACACAGACGCCCTGTATCGCTCCCTCCTCTTCCTCTCTCAATCCCTCGAGGCATGCGTGCACGCCTTGAGAGGCGTGGCCGCCAGCAGGCCGGGCAAAGGGGTCACTTTAGTTCTACAACGTTCAAATAGCTTGAAGGCCCGACCTCAGCCGTTGCATCCTCTTCGCGTCGGGCACGCCAAACCTGCTCGACCGGGCCGGCCGGGCCGACATCCGGCCTTCAAAAAAATGAAACGCTCAACATCCATGCCTCGGCACGACGATTCGAGGCGTTTTGCAGCGTGATCGCGCCCTTCTTCGACGTCGCACGACGCAACGTCAGCGAGCATGCCCACCCATACGTCGCCGGCCTCCTGAGCCATTGCCCCCGCAAGAACGTCGAGCGCATCTGCGAGGTGCTCCCCGGCACCCGGTTCGAGAACCTCCAGTACTTCCTCTCCGAAAGCCCATGGGAGGCTGCTCCGCTGTGGAAGTGGATCGGCCTGCGGGCCGCAAGCATCCTCGGCGGCGGCGAGGACAACATGCTCCTGCTCGACGAGAGCTGCTTCACCAAGAAGGGCGACAAGTCCGCCGGGGTGAAGCGCCAGTACAACGGTCGCCTCGGCAAGCTGGACAACTGCCAGGTGGGGGTCTTCTCGGCCCTGACCTGCGGCGACCGCGTTGCCCTGGCCGGCGCCCGGCTCTACCTGCCGGAGGACTGGGTGGAGGACCCGCAGCGCTGCAAGGCGGCCGCCATCCCGGAGTCCGAGCGCCGGTTCCGGACCAAGCCGGAGCTGGCGTGGGAGCTGGTGGAGCAGGCCCATGCCGACGGCGTCGCGTTCGGCTGGGTGGGCATGGATGCGGTGTACGGGCGGGATTATGGGTTGTTGCTCAAGATTTCGCGGATGGGGAAGACCTTCGTCGCCGACGTGAACCACGACCAGCTGGCGTGGACGCAGGAGCCGGTGGGGCCGGCGAGGCCGAAGGCGGTGGGCGAGTCGGGCGGGCAGAGGGTCGATGCGTTGTGGGAGAAGGGCCGCAAGACGGCGACGCAGGTCACGCTGCGGGACGGGGAGAATGGACCCGTGAGGGTCCTGTTCTGGAGCCAGAGGGCGTGGATATGGCCGGCCGGCTCGGAGACCGCCCTCGGGGTGTGGTTGTGCGTCACGGAGCGCGCGGACGGGACGGTGAAGTACAGTTTTTGCAATGCGGGCGAGGGGACGAGCCCGGAGGAATTGGCCAGGCGACAAGGGCAGAGGTATTTCGTGGAACGGGCCTTCGAGGACGCGAAGAGCCATCTGGGGATGGGCCAGTACCAAGCGCGGCGCTGGCGGGCATGGGTGCATCACATGGTGCTGGTGGGGCTGGCGATGGTGTTCACGCTGGAGGAGCGGGAACGGGTGAGGAGCGAGACGCCGCTGACGTCCGTGCGGGACGTCGTGGACCTGATCGCATGGTACTTCGAGAAGGATCGGACCGGGGTGGAGGTCGAGGAAGCGATACGAGCGCGTCACAAGCGCCGGGAGCAGGCCATGATCAGCAAACGCCGCAAGGCGCTCCAGAAGTCGGACGTTCTAACAATGTAGAATTAGGGAGGAAGTGACTGACTGACGCTCTTTCACACACACCCCGCAGGATGGCTTGCTTCATGGTGAAAATGTCCCCAAATCTGCACTCATGACCGCCTCAGTGACAGACCTTCGGCGAAAAACGAGCGACCTCATCGACGCAGTGAAACGGGGTGAGTCCGTTCACATCGAAGCTCATGGCAGACCAGTGGCCACACTGGAACCTGGTATGAGGACGATTTCCTTCGGTCAAATTGCCGAGATGATGGAGCGATTCGGAGGGGATCCGGAAACTGCCGATGCCATCGAAGCCGAAATCAAGAAGGCCAGAAAGGAACGCATCGATGCAGGTCTCGATTGATACATCTCTGCTCATCGCGATTGAACGAGGAGATCGACAAGCGATCGCCGCGTTCAAATCTTGGCATGCCAAAGGCTAGACCGGGTTTGTGTGCTCAGTCGCACTGGCCGAATGGCTCCAAGGTGCGCATGCAGTCAAGGATCCCGTGAAAAAGGCACGGGCTTATCGATTTTACGACCAACACTTTTCAACCCTGCCAATCCGTTCCCTCAGTGAACAGGATGCGGTCGTGTTCGGGAAAACGGTCGGGGCTCTTCGGGCACATGGGAAAGCCGTGGGTTTCGCTGATGGATTGATCGGCTGCCAGGCTTTGCAATACGGCGTTCCCGTCGCGACCTACAATGTTTCCGATTTCTCCGTGATTCCAGGATTGGAAATCATCGATCCCAACGAAAAAGCCCCCGACGTCGAGGACGCCGAGGGCCAAGAGGGATAACGATCGGGCATTACATCACGGCGACCGGATGGCCAAGACGCCGGACGCCTCCACCGGGTACCGCTCGAGGTACCCTCCCGATCTCGTGGCCCGGTAGCAGGTGGCCTCGTCGTGCCCGAGGGCCTGGAGCGACTTCACCCGCTCCGACCGCTTCATCCCAGGGCGATTGCCGAAGGCCTTCTTCAGGTCCTCAAACCGGATCCGCTGCCGGTCCTCGGACGACTCCTCCTTGGTCTTGTCGCGTCCCCAGGAGGACGGGTCCGTCTGGGGATCGTGCTCAAAGAACGTCCCGAAGCGCCGGTGCCAGACGCTGGGGGCGTAGTTCGGGCCGTCATTGGTCTTGGGCGTCCAGAAGTTGATCCGGTCGTCCCCGATGTCGTCGGGATCGAAGGGCACGCACAGGTACGTGCACCGCGACGTGTTCACCCAGGCGACGGAGCCGGAGACGGCATGGGCGAGGTTGCGCCCGCGCATGGACTCCTCGGACCTCGGCTTCTTGGTGTGCGCCACCAAGAGGATGCCAGGCGTGTCCTCGCCCACCCCTACCGCCTGCCGGATGATCCGGATGGCGTTCATCACCTCCGATGCCCGGTCCTCGACGGACCGATGGCTGATGGGATCGATCACGACCAGGTCGGGCTTGATTTCGGCCACCTGCCGGTCCAGCTCGCGCCAGAACTCGGCATCGGCGATGGAGAAGCCGCCCTCGGGCGGATCGGAGTACCACACCGACCCGTCGATGTCGGCCGTGGGATACAGGCGCTTGTATTCGGCCATCAGCTTCTGCAGGCGCATGGGTCCGACCTCACCCTGTACGCGTACCATCCCTCCCCATGGCTGGTACCCCCACGGAACCCAATACCAGCGGGGGTTTTCACGCTCCTGGGTCGCCGCAGGGGGTGGCTGATCAGGGTACGTCCCGCCGGTGGGCTCGTCGGGAGCGAGCGGGAATTGGAATCGCAGGACCGGACCATGTTCTCACTCGGTCACCATGTCTGGGAACCCGACCTACCCCCTTCAGGCCCCGTTTTCACACTCACTCACCCCGGGACGCGCGCACATCGAGGGAAGCGACTAACTGAGCGACGCTCTTTCACGCGCGCCTTGCTGTTAGGCTCAAGAGTGCTTCACTTGTGCACGCATGAACGCACTATTCCGGGCCAGATTGCCCGTCGAGATGTTGGCTGGGATGGAGAAGGTGTGCGCTGAGATCGGCACATCGCCTCAGGAAGTCCTAAGGATGTTGTGCGCCGAGATGATTCGGCGCCGCGCGCTGCCATT
>CAIYFP010000068.1 GCA_903925515.1 uncultured Verrucomicrobiota bacterium | reverse complement strand
GAATTGCTGGCCCATGGCTCCTTCGAGAAGGAGCCCGCGTCGGCCGCGCCCCTCCTCGCGTCCGTCGGCGAGGTGCGACTGGCGAAGGCCGCCACGGCTGCAACGCCCGCATCGTCGGCCCCGGGCGCGACCCCAGCCCGCAAGCCGGGAGAGCCCGCCGTGTCCGGCAAGGAGCCGGGCGTCCAGGGCGAGCGTGACTGGGTGGACAACCGATGGCAGCAAACCGACCTCGGCCCCGTCTTCGCGGCGACACTCAAGATGCCGGATGGTGCCACCGTCACGCGGGCCTTGGCGGTGCGGCTCGGCGCGGACGCCGCCGTGGCCTACGACACCGCCACTGGCTCATGGCGCGGGGCATGGTCCGGCGACTTCATCCGGTTCGACCCCGCCCGGTTCGGGTTGATTGGGACGCCGGGCGCGGCGGGGACGGCAGCCTTGAACCTCGCGAAGGAGACGGCATGGCCCGGGGCCTCGCCCCGAATGGAGGCCATGGAACGTCCTGACGACTCGCACGTCGTGCTTCGATGGTCCATCCACGGTTCACCCGTCCACGAGGTTGCGTCCGTCCTCGAAACCGGCGCCGGACGCGTTTGGGTCCGGACCCTTGAGATCCCCGCGCACGATGCCCCGTGGACGTTTGTCCCCGGCATGGTGGTGGCGGGCTCGTCCGCCACGTCCGAGGCGACATCCAGCGACGCGTCGATCTCGTTGCCCGGCAAGAAGCCGTCGAAGGGTCCTCGGGACGGTGTTCGGTCGCGCGGCCATGGCGTGGCGTCCGAGGGCGACCGGGCGACGGGGCTCGCTTGGCTGGCTTCGGAGGCATCCGGGATCGAGGTGGGCGGCGTTGGCGGGAATGAAGCCGTCCGGATCACCCTCGCTGCCACCCAGCGTCCCATGGTGCTCGCTGTGGTCGCGTGGGCGGGCAAGGCGTCGGATGCTGGCCGGTTCCGGGATGAAGCGAAGAAGCTGCCGATGCCGCCGCATCCGTCCGTCGTGGCGCGGTTGGAACGCCGGGCTGACCGGCCTTTGAAGACCCAGGGCCAACGGGGTTCGGACACGGACTTCCTCGCCGTGGACACGCTAACGATGCCCTACGAGAACCCTTACCACGCGTTGTTGTTTGGGGCGGGCGTGGACGTGGCGCCCGACGGCGCGGTGTACGTGTGCACGATCCATGGCGACGTGTGGAAGGTGACGGGCGTGGACGACGACCTGCGGGAGCTGACGTGGAGGCGGTTCGCGACCGGGTTGTACCAGCCCTTGGGGCTGAAGGTGGTGGAGGGCCAGGTGCACGTGCTGGGGCGCGACCGGATCACGCGGCTGGAGGATCGCAACAGGGACGGCCACGCGGACCTGCATGGAACGTACTTCGATGGGATCGCGACGTCGGCGGGCGGGCATGACTACGTGGCGGGCCTCGAAGTGGACGCCGCCGGGCGGCTCTACTACGCGGACCCCAACGGCGTGCATCGCGTGGACAAGGACGGGGCGCGGGCGACCACCTTGGCGACGGGCTTTCGCAACCCCAACAGCCTCGGCGTGCGCGGCCTGGAGGGAACCACGCCGGTGGTGACCGTGTCGCCGCAGCAAGGGACGTGGACGCCATCCTCGGGCATTTGGGAGGTGCGCGACGGCTTGTATGGCGGGTATGGCGGGCCGAGGAGGACCGCGTCGCGACCGGAGGGCTACGACGCGCCGTTGTGCTGGATCCCGCATGGCGTGGACAACTCGAGCGGGTCGCAGGCGTGGATTCCGGGAGGGCAGTGGGGCGCGTTG
>CAIYFP010000067.1 GCA_903925515.1 uncultured Verrucomicrobiota bacterium | reverse complement strand
CGGGTTATGCGGACTGGTTGAAGGAGAATTCGAGGAGTGCATGAGGACTCCCATGGCCACCTCGGCTTCGATGCCAACCCGAAACCGAAGGTTTCGCAGCGTGTAGCCGGTGGTTGAGCGAAGCGATACCACCGGTCACCGATCCCCCAGTCTCCCCAGCACCCCGGAGGGGTACCAACCCGGTCGCGTTCCCGGCCCTGGCATCCATGCCTTACACGTTGCCTCTTCCGACAGCTTGCCCTCGGCAAGGATGACCTTCAGGTCCAGCACCACCTCATCGCACCCGCAAGCCATGAGGGTCGGCGGATGACTACGAATCATTCCCGGACGCCTGAACCCAATATCAAAGCTTCGGATAAGCCGGAACGATGCAGTTGGGAGGGAAGTGATTGCGAAGCAGATGCTTGCGCAAGCCGAGGAGTGAGCGAGGCGCGGGCCGGTACGAGGCCCGTAACGAGCGAACGACGAAGGATTTGCGCAAGCAGATCGAGCAAGCACGACCGATCCAACTGCATCGTTCCGGATAAGACCCCGTTGCCCCGGGCCGTCCGTCAAGGTTGGACTAATACCGATCGATAGAGCCGGCCGTGGTCGTTGAGGGAATCGGGATCGATCCAGAGGGTGGGACTGGCGGCGAGGGTGACCGTGACCAGGGGTGTCCAGAGCATCGGCGCGCCCTGCGGCGCCCGGTAGGCATACTCGATCCGATAGACACTCCCCACGTTGCCACGGAGCGTCAGCCCAAAGAGCAGTCCCGCCTGGAGGTTCGATGTAATGTCCACATTCACCTTCACCGGGTCGCTGGTCGTGGTGCCGTCGTTGTTGTGGATGATGACCCGGTAATCGCCGGCCTGGGCCGATTGGATATTGGTGATGGCGAGCGCCGCGGAGGTGGCTCCCGGGATGTCGATCCCTTCCCGCTGCCAACGAAAGGTCATGGGGAACGAGCCCTCGACGCCGACGTCGAGGGAGAAGTTGCTCCCGCTGGTGGCCGTTCCCCCGATGGGTTTCCGGGTGATGCGCGGCGGACCCGTCACCACCGGCGTCAGCAGGAACGCGTGGGTCGCCGGTCCGGCACCCGTGGACACCTGGCCCACGATTTGGCCGAGGTCATTGATGGCCGTGGCCTCCGTCAGGACCCAGCCAGCCGGAAGCTGCGTGTGCGCGTTCAAATCGATGAGTTGCCCGGCCTGGTACAGCGTCGCGTGATTGCCGCTGCCGGGACTGAACCATCTCCCCACCACGTCACCCAAAGCATTCACGTCCTTGGCCATGTCATAGGGTCCGCCGAACGTCGGCAGGATCGTCACCTGGCCATGGGCGATCAGGAACGCGCGGGATTGGTCGGGCTGCCTCTCGAAGCTCACCCAACCCACGATCGCCCCCTTGGAATTGATCCCAAACGCGGTTCCCCGGAACACCTGCCCGCGCTCGGGAGTCGCGGCCGAGCTGAAATCCAGCGCCTTGACCGTGCCGTTGCTCCACTGGATGGGCATGCCGTTCCCGCCGACGGCGACCCCGGCGTCGTTCACCGACCGCAAGGGTTGGCTTGGATCCAGCCCGAGCGTGGTGCCGGTGACGCCGTTGGCCACGAACCCCGTTCCCGGCGTGCCACCCACGACCCACCCGATGCCGCTCAAACCGATCCCGTCCATCCCGGCAAGATCCCCGAGGAGCCGGCTGCCCGCGGGATTGAACAAATACGGAATCCTTGCCCCCCCCACGTAGGCACCCCCGGTGATCCAGCCTCGGTCGTTGATCCCGTTCGCCGTGAAGGCGGCCACCGTTTTGAGCGGGCCGCCGGGTGACCATTCAACGTCGAACGAAAGGGCGTGGGCGTTCGTGCCGTCGTGGACGAACGCACTGCTCGATCCGAACGGATTGCCGTCCGACACGTTGCCCACCACCCAGCCCAGATTGTTGATGTCGGTCGCCGATCCCGCGCCAAGGTCCGTAAATTTGTAATCCACTGCCAACGCCGCGCTGCCGAAATGGACCAAGGCAACGAGCGTCACCCCGGAAAAGACGTTGGAAAAATTCATAAGGATGGAACGCATGGTGACGGACCTGAAGAACGGCGCCTTGGCTCGGGAGAGCTTGATAAAACCATGGGCTATTCCATCCGAAACACATTGTCAAAACGATACTTTCGCGCCTTTGCCGGAAGTCCATGCAAGGGGAAGGCAACGGCGTCACATCCGAAGCTTTGACATTCAATTCCGAAGTCGGCGGATGCGCGTCCTCGTATGCCGAAGCCCATGGTTGCCAAGGGGCTCTCGCACTCGGGAACCCTGGGGTTTGGCGCACACTTACGGCCTCCCTCCGCAATCGGGGATGCTGCCGCCTCCGGCAGCTTGCCCTCGGAGAGGATGACCTTCAGGTCCAGCGCCACCTCATCGCACCCGCAAGCCATGAGGCTCGGCGGACACGCATGGATCATTCCATGATTCCTGAACCAAATGTCAAAACTTTGGATGTGACCCCATTGCCCCGGGAGGGACGCCCTATTCGGACGTTTCGCTCATGCGACCTCCTTAACCCCGAATGGCAATCCCTTAAGGTTGAGCGTTTACAGGCTGAGATGTTTTGATGCCTGGTCAATGTCGAGGCCTACTGCCCGACCTTGCCCGTCAAGATCCAGGATGATCCCAGGCTCAATCTCTCTGGCGTCCGCGCCAGGTCGGTCTGCCAAGTCAATGTAGAGGCTGTCCGTCTCCGGAAAGTATTCAATTCTCATGGCTTCTATCACCTGTCTGGAAAGGCG
>CAIYFP010000066.1 GCA_903925515.1 uncultured Verrucomicrobiota bacterium | reverse complement strand
GTCATTCCCCTGCATGGGGATGCCCGGGCTTTTTGGAGAGGGTGAACGGATGGGGTCCTTGGGATCCATCCGTTGGCCACTCCATCCGCGTCCATGGCCGGAGCCGTGAGCCGAAAAACTTCTTACGCGGGGATCAGGGGCTCCACCACGGGGATTGACGGATCCTCACTTCCACTGCCGTCTTTACGTTCACAAAAGGATTCCAAACCCCTCCCCGTTCACGAACCCTCCCCCTGTGTTCGGCTCCGCCCTCTACCTCGCCATCGTCGGGCCCGCACTCCTCGTCGCCGCCCTCCCTCGCGCCCGCACGGGCATCCCACGCCATGCATGGCTCCGCCCTGCCATGGCCGCCCTCGCCCTCGCCCAAGCCATCCTGCTCGTGCTCAAGGGCCTCCAGCTCGCTTACCCCAACCTCATGCCCACCCTCGTCGCGGCCGGCGTCGGCCTCGTGCTCGGCCCATTCCTCGGCCGCCTCCTCCGCGCCCAGGAACTCATCAACCCACCCCTCCTATGGGCCGCATCCCAGCTCAAGAACTTCAGCCAGCTCCCCTTCCATCACGCCGTCCTCCTCGCCTCCTCGCTCGTCGTCCTCAATCCGGCCGGTTGGCTCGGCGCATGGATCCACGGCCTGACCGGCGACCCCCTCTGCATCGCATGGAAAGCCACCATGGACGCCCTCACCGTGCTCGGCATGACCCCATGGCGACCCGCACCCCTTGCCCTCGCCATTCTCGCCGCCGCCATCGTCCAATCCTTGGCATGGACCCTTGGCTTCGCCTGCATCGCATGGCTGGCCCCCATCCCCACGGTGCCCGCTGCCCTCGTGGCCTCAGGCCTTGTCTGGTTCACCTTGCCGCTCCTCGTCCTTCAAATCCGCAAGGTCCCCTTCGCGCGCCTCGTCCTCGCCGTCCCCGCCGCCATCCTCATGGCCTCATGGCTCCGGTAAGCCATGAGACGGTCCTTGCAGCTCCCGTCCACGCGACGCCATGGAGCCGACCATGACATCGTGCTTGGCCACGTTCGGGGGGGGTGGGGCGCCTCTTCAGGCCGCGCGGCGCAGGACGTGGGAAGCGTGAGGCGTTGTTCCGGGCTCGCATGAGGCCAGTTCTTTGGGATGCCGGGCCGCCCGAAAAGTGACATCGGGTGCCGCGCCTTCCTCCGGACCATGGACCCCTGCGCGGAGAAGGTTCCCCCCTTCAAAAATATCAACCGGCCACGCAAAAAGGGCCGCACCCTTTCGGATGCGGCCCTTCGGAAGGTCAGGCCTGATTACTTGCGGCGGAACAACAGGAGGCCACCGAGACCCAGCGCGGCGAGCGCGTAGGTGGAGGGCTCCGGAATGACCGTCAGCTTGAAGGACGGCATCGTCGTGGCCAAGGCGGAGGGGAGGCCCGGAGGAACGGCCGTGGAGTCCGACAGCGTGTGCTTGAACGTCACGCTGCCACTGGTGAGGGCGGCGGCGAACGTCGTGCCAGCCGCGCCTTCCCATGCGCGAACCGTGACATCAACTTGGCCATTGGGAACACCCGCAACCGTGACGACAGAGCCGCCAACAGCGGTAGGCCTGTTGAAGAGACCTGCATTATTCCCGGTGAGGGGAGCAAAGGGAGCGCCAATGGAAGAGCCGTTCACGAGAATCTCAACGAGATATCCCGAACCGATTCCCGTCACGCCGTCCGTGCCGAAAATCTTCGGCTTCAGGCCCGAAGCCGTCGAGGCAGAAAACTGCCCTTGGGCCATCACAGAGGCCGTGGCGGCAATCGCCAAGGCACCAACAACGAATTGGATCTTGTTCATATCTTCTTACTAAGGGTTTGGATGGGTAAGATCAGTTGATCGTGAACGTGCGCTTCCACGTCTTGGCAGCACCGTCGTTGATCACGAAGAAGGCATCAGCAACTGCAACGGCAGGGGAATTCCCGGCACCGTCGAGCCACTCGCCACCCAAGGCACCCGCACCGGCGAACTGACTGCCGGTCCAAGTGTAGATGGTCTCGTCACCCACAGGGTACTCCAAGGTCTCAAGCTTGCCAGCCTGAGGGAGGACAGACGAGCGAATCGAGATGCCGGCAGGGATTGCAACATCGGTCCCCACGGCAACCTCTCCCACGAACGTGATCTTGACGTCGGACGCACCGGTGTTCGACGCGAAGAAACCGCCGCCCGGGGCGATCACCACGTCGCCGCCCTCGATCCAATCACCACCGAGAGACAGGGAACTGACCCAACCCGAGCCAGTGAAGTGGAACAGCGTCAGGTCGTCGGAGATCTTGATGACGTCCGAGACCTTGTTGCCGCCGTTGTTCAGCGGATTGGCGATCAGCGCCAGCTTGCCCTTGGGTACCGTCTTGTTGACGTAGCCCACGATGTTCTTCGAGGTCGTCTGTGCGAACAGCGACCCGCCGGCCGCCATGGCGACCGCGAGGAGAAGTGCATTTGTTCTCATGGTTAGACTGATTTCTTCCGTGTGTGGACGCAGACTGCCCGGCAAGCGTTTCCGGCGTCAACGGTTTTTTCCGTTTATTTTGGTCCTGTCTTCCCCGGGCTTCCCTCGCCCCGCTCCCCGCAGGCATCCGGCCCCGCCGCGCCGCCGTCAAGGCTTGGCCCCGGCACACAACGCCTTCCCCCATGCCCCATGGGCCGGAAGGCCCGGCCACGGGCCCGCCGCGCGTCTGCCGCCATGACGTCCAGCCCCAGTCGCCGCCCGGGCCCGGCCCCGCCGCTGGAATCCCCCGCCACCAAGGCCGAGGCGGTTCGCGCCCGCCGCAGCCCGACGCCGCGGCCACCATGGAAACGGGCCGCCTCCCTTGCGGAAGCGGCCCGTCCTGGCCCCCCGATCGACCCGCGGCCGCCGCCCTGTCACCTCGCCCGCCCGGCCGTCGCGATATACTCGAGGATCCCCGCCAAGTCCTCCGCCGGAAGCTGATCAAAACCCGTCGGCATGATCGACTGCTGCGATGCCTCAATCCGCTCGATGTCCTTCCGTTGGATCGAATGCTTCTGGCCCGTCGTGTCAAGGATGTCCACCCCAGTCGCCGTCTCCCCGTCCAGACGACCGGACACCAACTCGCCGTCCCGCCTCACCACCGTCCACATCCGGTAGTTGGCCTCCACCGACCGGTTCGGGTCCACGATCTCAACCAGCAACTCCCCCTTCGGACGTGACCCCATGCCCGTGAGGTCGGGTCCCACGTGCTGTCCCCGCCCGTTGAACGCATGGCAAACCATGCACGTCGTCTCGAACGCCTTTCGCCCCCGCTCCACGTCCCCGGCGCGGCTCGCCAACGGCATCAACCGGGCCACCGTCGCCTCCATGTCCGCGCTCAGGCGCGTCGCCTTCCTGCCTTCCAACTGGGCCGCCTTGGCCGCCACCCCCTTGTCCGGGTGCCCGCGCAGCTGGTCCCAGTGATCCCATGCAAGGTCCGTGCGGTCCAATCGGCCTGACTCCACCGCCGCCAGCAACGCGCCCGCCCATTCCGATCGACGCGTCAGCGTCCCGATGACCGCGCGGCGCGCGGCCGGGGTCAGCGAGGGAAACGCCACCAACAATTCCTCCGCCGTGCCCGCCTCCCGGCTCGTGCCAAGGGCCGCGATCAATCCCGACACCAACGACGGCGGCGTCTGCGGCGTCACCAACGCAAGGATGGCCCGCGCCGAATCCCGCCGGTCGTCCAGCGACACCAGCCGCCGCGCCAGCGCAATCCGCTCGGCATCGGGAAGGGACCCCGTCAACTGGCCGCGCAGCGCCTTGGCCGTCGCCTCGACCTGTTCCGCGAACACCGCCCTTTGCCCCCAGCGATCCCCAAGGGCTATCAATGAGCCGCGCGACGCGTCGTCCAGACGCGACGCCAGCGCCGCCAACGCCTTCCGTTGCTCCTCCGACAACGACGGCGGCGTGGAGACGTTCCAGCCCGCCACGAACCCATCCAGCACGGCGGCGGCCATGGCCGGCACCGCGTCCGCCAACGCCAAGGTCGTCTCCAGCGCCTCCTGCGGCGCCGTCGCCGCATGGTGCTGGGCCACCGCCCGCACTGCTGCCCGGGCACCGTCCGCACGCATCACGCCATCGCCCGCCTGCTGCTTCTCGATCGCGGCCCGCACGAACCCCCGGTGATGACGCGCCCCCGCGCTGGTCGCCGCATGGGGAATCCAACGGTCCGTCCCGTTGCGCTCCTGCTTCAACATCGCGAGGACCAACCCGCCGACGGGGTCCGAGACGGGCATCTCCGAGTACGCCAGCAGCGTGGCAAGGCGCACCTGCGCGTCCGGGTCCTCGATCATCCGATGCAACCCCAGCGCGCCCGCACCCGCGCCGTCCCGCGGCAAGGCCGCGATGGCGGCCCGACGCACCGCCGGGCTCCGGTGCCGGAGGGCATCATGAATGCCCTTCATGGCGTCGGGACTCGTGTGGGCGCCGAGGCCAGCAAGGGTCCACAAGGCATGCTGCGCGCCCACGTTGAGCCCGATCGCATCCACGGACGAGTCACGTGCAAGTCGGAGGAGCGCGGGCACCACGGACAAGTCGCCGCGCTCGACCAGCATCCGTTGCGCGTGCATCCGCCAGAGCTGGTTGTCGTTCCGCAACGCCTGCACCAGACCGGAGGGGCTCGCCTTCGCAAGGTCGGGCGAAGACACCTTCCTCGCCTTGTCCCATGCCACGCGGTAGATGCGGCCGTGCCGCTTGTCCCGCAACGGCGTCTCGTAGGCGTTGCCCTTGCCGTTCTTGAACCCGTGCGGGGTCGGGTTGTGCTGGATAATATAGTTATACCAGTCGAGCACCCACAACGCCCCGTCCGGCCCCACCTCCGCCATGATGGGCGCGCACCACTCGTCGGAGCTCGCAAGGAAGCTCTTCTGGTTCCGTGCCACGAAGTCGGCCCCCTGCGCCTCCAGCCGGAACATCCCCACGAGATGACCGGTCGGCTCCGTGACGAACGCCGTCCGGTTCCAATGCTCGGCCGGGAAGTTCCGTGCCGTGTACAACGCATGCCCGGCCCCCGCCGTGTATCGCCCGTGCGCATCCACCTGCCGGACGTCGGTCGTGACTGGGTAGAAGTCCTGCTTGTCCGCGATGGTCTCCATGCGCCCGGCCTGCCAACCCGATACGGCCTCGTAGTACCGGTTGGCCATGGGCATGTACCAAGACGCGTTGTTGTTGGCCGTGGAGCCGAACACCGTCCCCTCCTCGCTGAAGCCGAGGCCCCACGTGTTGTTGTTGCTGGACCGGATGAACTCCAGCTCCGAGCCATCCGGCCGGAACCGGTACACCCCCATCCCGAACTTCAGCCGCTTTCCATTCACCTCGCCGTCGAACCCGCTATAGCCCACGACGCCCCAGATCCAGTTGTCCGGACCCCACCGCAGGTTGGACGCCGTCGCGTGCGTGTCCCCCATCCCCCAGCCACTGAAAAGCACCGTGCGCTCGTCCGCCCGCCCGTCCCCGTCCCCGTCCCGCAGGAACAACGTCCGCCCGTTCTCCACCACGATGAGCCCGCCCCGCGCAAACACCATGCCCGTCGGAATGCTCAACCCCTCCGCAAACACCGTGAACCGGTCCGCCTTGCCGTCGCCGTCCGTGTCCTCGCACACCTTGATCCGGTCCCGCCCGTGGTCCCGCGCCTGCACCTCGTTCGGATAGTCCACCGTCTCCGCGATCCAAAGCCGCCCGCGCTCGTCCCACGCCATGCAGATCGGCTTCACGATGTCCGGCTCCGACGCCCACAACGTCGTCGTGAACCCCGGCACCGTCACAACGTGACGTCCGGAGTCCCCGGGCGACATCGGAAGCTGCATCCGCGCGATCGCCTCGCCTTGGGTTCCCCACCGCTTGCCTTCCAGATAGTTGGGGATGGGCGCGGTCGAGTTCGTGTACTGCAAGGCCGGCGGGCTCGCATGCGGCTTCAGGTTGGACTCGGCCGCCGTCCCGGCCCGCGCGTGGGAACCGAGGTTGCCAAGGGCAAGCATCGCCGCGACGCGGACCGCGTTCCTCGGCGCCCAAGCGAAGAAGGTGGATGACATGCGAACAGGCTGCCATGACCCCGCCCCGAGGCCGAACGGAAAACATCTCCCCTGCCGTCTCCAACGGGCGGCGTGCCATGGCCGGACCCTGAACCTGCGACGGAAGACCTTGCGCCCAGCGCGGCCCGGGGGCGGTCCGAGCCACGTGGGAGGGACCTGATTGGGCCGCAGAGTGCTGCACGCGCCGAGGGATGAGCCCGGCGGGGGGCATCAACGACCTCGCATCCGTCGCGTCCCTGCGCCCCCGCGCGAGGCGTCTCCGACTTCAGCACGCCATGGGGAGCGCCGGGTGAGTCGGGGTGGGGAGGGCCATGGGATCAGGCTTGTCCAACTAACCTAAAAACGGCAGCGGTAGTGTGGATCCGTCAAACCCTGAGGTGGAGCCCAAGGCTTGGCCCATGCTGTAGGCCGCGTGCCCTCACGCGGCGGCCGGGATGCCGCATTCCGAGCCTCTCTGGGGCGGAGTGGCGGCGGCATCCTGTCGCGGGTGCGTGCTGGGCAAGCGGCTGGAAGCCGCTTTCATCTCCAATGGGCCTTCATGGAAGGTGGCAGCGGCATCCTGCCGCTGGACGTG
>CAIYFP010000065.1 GCA_903925515.1 uncultured Verrucomicrobiota bacterium | reverse complement strand
GGGGGTGCCGCGTGAGGACCCGCCGCGCATCCGGCTCGACGCATCGGCTCGTGGACCGCATCGCGCTCGACCGCGACCTGCTGGCCCGGATTGTCCGCCGCCGCTTTGGGTACAGCCGACGCGACATCCACCAAGGCCCCGCGCCGCGCCGCCGTGGCCCCGCCACCGCATCGGAAAGCGGGGTGGCAGGGTGAACACGTGGCACCCGGCCGCACGCGCATGGCGTGCTCGTGGTGGGCGCGTGCTTTCAATCGAGTTCGTGGACCTGCTGGAACAGCTGCGACGACCTCGACGACGACCGCGCCCAGCCAAGCCCCCCGGACCCGTGATTGCTCGATCATGGGCCGACGCATCCCAGCCTCGGGAGAGGGAGGTGGACGACGCATGAGCGCAACAGTCCCGTGGTGCTGGCAGCATCGGCCAACCCTTCAGCTCATCCGCGACAAGGTGCCCGACATCGCCTCGGGGCTGGCCGTCTATGTCGCGTTGACGGAGTTGGCGTCGGAGTCCAAGTCGAACCCGTTCAAGGCGACGCAAAACGCCATCGCCGCCCGGTGCGGGCTCTCGGTTCGGACGGTTGCGCCCAGGCTCATCGACCTTGAAGCCGCAGGGGTGATTCGGAGGACCGCGCCGCCGGGGCCGGTCCAATCCCATGAAATCGAACTCCTGGACCCAAACGGCAACCGTCGCATGCCGCCCAGCAATAGCTTCCGAACGCCCGGCAATGGTTGCCGAACGCCCGGCAACGGAGAAGCCGATGCGATGCCGAACCCTATACATGGAGAAAGAAACCAAGAATCTAAGAACCCAAGGCGCCCATCCTCTCGAAGGCTCTCGACCCCGGACCGCATCGCGCTTGGAGAGCAACGCGACGACCTGAAGGCCAAGCTCGCGAAGGTGAAGGGACTCCGTCATTACGAGGAACCAAACAGGGAGCAACTCATCGCCGACTTGGAGGCCCGACTGGGGGTGATTGAATCCCAGCTCGCCGACCATGCCCAGGCCATCGCAGGGGGTGACCGGTGAACGTTCCTGCCAACCCGGAGATGGAACTCGCCGCGCTCGCCGCGTGCATCGGTGACGGGGGTAAAGGCCGGTCCCAGCTAGACCTGGACCTGTTCACGCATGGAGACGCCGCGCTCATCCTTGGCGGGATCGACAACCTCCGCGACCGTGGGGTGCCGGTCGCCATGGACACGTTGGTGTTGTCCGGGGTGTTCAACGGCCGCAACGACCTGCTGTCCGACTTGAGCCGGAATGACGGCGGATCGCTCGCCTGGAGCCTCGACATCCTCGCCGAGAAGCGCGCCCTCCGGGAAGTGCAGGCCGCCGCCCGCATGCTACTCGCAGACGTGGCCGAACTCGACGCCCAACGACTGCCCGGTCCCGGCCCCATCCTCGAAGCCATCGCCGCAACGTCCCAATCGCTCCGGGGCATCGGTCGCAAGCTCACGCCAGCCGAGGGCAGGGGAGCTGCCAAGGACGTGCTCGGGCAGGTGAGAGACGCGCTGGAAGCATCGGATCGTGGCGAGAAGCCGCCCATGGTTCCCACCCGGATCCCAGGGCTGGACTGGGCATTGGGTGGCGGGCTCCGTGGGAATGAAGTGACCGTGGTTGGCGCACGAACCAGCGTTGGCAAATCCGCCTTCGCCTGCTGGATCGCGGTTCAAGCCGCGCAGGCTGGCAAGCGCGTGCTGTACGCCAGCCGTGAGATGCCAGCCAAGGACATCATGGCCCGCCTCGCCTCGATCCTGTCCCGGGTGCCGGTTCGCCTATCGGAGGGGACGAAGAGCTGGAACACCCAACAGGAGCGCGCCGTGTTGGACGCCGCCGCATTGATGAAGACATGGCCCGTGGTGATTCGTGACGACCTGAAGGCCATCGCCCAAGTCTCCGCGCTCGTGGAAAACGAACCGCCGGACCTGCTGGTTGTCGATCATGTCGGCATCATGGACTCGGGGCTGGGGCCGAAGGCGTCTTCCTTCGACAAGGCAACCAAGACGTCCCACGACCTCCGGGACCTTGCC
>CAIYFP010000064.1 GCA_903925515.1 uncultured Verrucomicrobiota bacterium | reverse complement strand
GGGCTGGGAAGGGGTTGGGTCTGCACTACAAGCTCGATTCGATTCCAAAAGGATGGATTTGTTGGGGTTTCGGGCCGGCCTTCTGGGAAAATTCGGTGGAAACAGGGCCCAGTTGCGAAAGTCCGGCTAAACGGAACTCAGCTCGGTAGCCTGACACCATGAACCTCATGGCCATCGAAAGCCCCAGAGGTCGCCAGGGGGAACTTGGACAGTTCCTCACCGCGACGCCTGTGGCTGACTTTATGGCTTCGCTGTTCGGGCCCCTCCCGCGAACGGTGCGCTTGCTCGATGCAGGCGCGGGCGCTGGCGCGCTCACCGCCGCGTTCGTCTCCCGATGTTGTGAACGGGACGACGGTGTTCGTGCCATCGAAGCAACCCTCTACGAGCTCGACGGTGAAATCCTGGACGCATTGGTTGCGACGTTGCGCGAGTGCGAGCATCGCTGCGCTGGCAAAGGTATCCGCTTCACGTTCGATATTCATCACGCCGACTTCATCCAGGAAATGTCGGCGCGTCTTGCCGGTGATTTGTTCGGCACGCATCCACCCACCTTTGACGCCGCCATCTCGAATCCCCCCTACCGCAAGATAGGCACGGACTCTGCCGAACGGCGCGCCCTACGCTCCATTGGCATCGAGACCAGTAACCTTTACACCGGTTTCATCGCGCTCATTCAGCGCATGCTCGTCCCCAGAGGCCAACTCGTCGGCATCACGCCAAGGAGCTTCTGTAACGGCCCTTACTTCCGCCCGTTCCGCGAGGACTTCTTGAGCCAACTGGATCTGCGCCGCCTTCACGTCTTCGAGTCACGCCAAGCCGCGTTTCGTGAGGATAGCGTCCTTCAGGAGAACATCATTTTCCACGCCGTGAAGGGGCGAAATCAATCCGACGACATCACCGTCTCCAGCAGCAGCGGGGAGCATGGCGACGAAGTTTCCGAGTCCGTCATTCCCTTCGTCGAAGTCGTTCATCCGGGCGACCCCGAGAGGTTCATCCACATCCCCTCCGCAGCCAGCCACGCGAGGGCCAAGGAAACGATGAACGGGCTGCACACCAGCCTTGCCTCGCTGGGCCTCACCATTTCCACCGGACGCGTCGTGGACTTCCGCCTCAAGAATGCGCTGCGGAAGCAACCCGAACGCGGCACCGTGCCGCTGCTCTACCCCTGCCACTTCAACGGTGGCACCATCCATTGGCCCAGGCTCGACGCCCGCAAGCCCAACGCCATCCTCGACAACGACGAGACCCGCCCGTGGCTTGTGCCCTCCGGCGTGTATGTGCTCACGAAGCGCTTCACCTCGAAGGAAGAGCGCCGCCGCCTCGTCGCCTGCCTGTACGACCCGGAATGGGTGAAGGCCGAGTGGGTTGGATTTGAGAATCACCTGAATTACTTCCACGCCGGCGGCCACGGCTTGGAGCGCACCTTGGCCTGTGGCCTGTTCGCCTTCCTGAACTCCACCGTGGTTGACCAGTATTTCCGTCGCTTCAGCGGCCATACTCAGGTGAACGCCACCGACCTGCGCACTCTCGCCTATCCAAACCGCGACACGCTGGAGGCGATGGGCCGTGAAATGAAATCCCTCGACCTATCGCAGGAGGCAATCGACCTCCTGGTCACCAAGCACCTACATGCCCGCTGACAAACCCAGCCGCAAGGCCGCTGCCCGGAAGAAACGGCTCGCCGAAGCAGTCGAGGCACTCACCGCCCTTCAGCTTGGCCCGAGGCAACGCAACGAAACCGCCGCCTACACGCTGCTCGCCTTGCTCGACCTCGGGCCCGATGCCGGATGGGCCGACGCACAGGCTCCGTTGCGTGGCATCACGCCCAGCTTATGTGGAACGCCTTGCTAAGCTTGCCAGGCTTGCCGGGGAAGGTTCGTTTGGCGAACCCAGAGGGAACGCTGGGGCAAATGCGAGAGGGTCTGGCAGAACGAGCCCTCGGCGATGGCGACAGGCCGGCTCTTGTTGGCGTGGCAAAGGGCGTTGCGACGGGCGGGGGTGGCGTCGCGAAGCGTGCTGAGGACGCCGGACTGGATGTCAGTCTGGTCGCAGAGGTCGTTGAGTCCGAAGCAATGGATGGTCTTGGAGGCGATGAGGGAGACGACATGGCTCCAGTGGGAGAAGGAGCGGACGTCGTTCTGCGAGTCGTGCTCCCGAACCAGCTTGGAGAGGGGATGGCTGGGAATGGGGTTGCAAAGTTGCTAGAAGACCGACAGCCTCAATGCAGTTGAGTTGATGTCTTGCATCTTCCCCTGTCTTTTGACAAGGGGCTCATTGACCGAACCAGAGTTTCCAATGACGCCCGGAGGCCAGTTTCCTGTGGGATGCCACTACAAACAACTATGCCAGGATTACGACAACCTTTCTCGGCTCACATCGAACAAATCCGCAACGATCTTCGGGAGCGATACAAAGGCGGCTTCCCAATTCTCAAAGAGCTTTTGCAGAACGCTGATGATGCCGGAGGAGGTGTGCAGGGCGCAAATGCTTCGGAAGTGGTCTTTCTCCTGACTTGCGGCATTCCGAAAGCTCAGCACGTTTTGCTGCGAACACCCGGCTTATGTCTTCTAAACGATGGAGACTTCACGGCAACCGATGCAGACAGCATTTCCTCCTACGGCTCCAGCATTCGAGGCGGCCAAGCCGCGACCGTCGGCAGGTTCGGTCTGGGGCTGAAAAGCGTCTTCCACTGGGCGGAAGCCTTTTTTTACTTCTCATCGGCCAACTTCACACAACAAGACAACGGAAGCCCGCCCTTTGACTTGCTCCATCCCTGGACCAGCCGCGATACAGGCAAAGGCTTTCACGAAAATTGGGATGAACAGTGGAAGCAGAGCAAGCAGTGCGACCGCAGGGAGTTCGAGAATCTTGTCCGCTCTGTGCTAAACTCCGGGCGCTGGTTTGGATTGTGGATTCCATTCCGCACTGAGCGTCTGCTCGACGGCGTTAGTCCAATCCTACCGAAGTGGCCTGCCGGCATTGCAGGCGGTCTTCCACCTTACGATGCACTCTTTGGCCCCGGATGGGAGAGCCGGATCGTCGAGGTTCTGCCGCTCCTGAGACGTTTGCGCCGCGTTCGGTTTTGCGCTCAGGAGGCGGAATCGATTCAGCCAATTCTGGACTTCAAGGTCGAACCGCATTGCCAACGGATGATGTTTCTAGCTAATCGAAGTACCCCACTTGATTCCGGAACGGTAACTTTGAAGGGCGGAATATCAGTCTTGGCAGGCGACGCGAGCCCTAAAGCGGCTGGGTTTCGAGGTCTCGAGATGGTGCCTGCGACCGAGAGCGCGGTTCGGTGGCAGGAGCATAAGTCCTGGCCTCGGCCTTTTGTCCAAACTGAAAATGGCGGTGAGGAACCTCGTCCTGACAAAGCGGCCGAGCATGGTGCGGTGCTCTTTGTTCGGCAGCGCGCTATCGAGAATCAGGTGCGCGTTCAGTCAGCAGTCTTTCTTCCGCTCGGCGAGCCCGAAACCCATTCAATCAAGGGTGAATGGAGCTACGGCCTCTTCTTGCACGGGCACTTCTTCGTGGACTCTGGTCGCCGTGACATAGAGCAATTCTCCGACCTGCCACCGGAGGCAACGTTCGAGACTACAGACTCGCAAGAGGCAATCCGAAAGCTTTGGAATCGTACTCTATTGCACGAGGTTGTGGCTCCGCTCGTCCTGCCCAGTCTTTGCGCTTTCGTGCAACAGGAGGAGATGAAGGTGACTGAGATCGAAGCACTGGTGGAGGTCCTGGCAAGATCAACCACTTTGAAGAAGCTTAGTGGTTCGATGTGCCTCGGGCAGCGCTTCATTTTTCGGCTAAAAATAGGCGGAGGCGAGTGGGCGCGCGAAGAATGGATCGCAACTGGCATGCCCCTCCCTCGGTGGCTGGAACTCCCACAGCCTGACTTCCCAGAAACCGAGCTGTTCGAGCTTCTCCCCACGCTCGCGCACCTGTGTGGCGAAGCCTCGGTTTCCTTCAAAGGGAAGCCAAAGCTCGCTGATAGCGTCCCGGAAAAGCCGAGTGACGAAGATCTGTCGGGGTTACTTGGAGCCGTCGATGCTTCGGCTTTCCAGAGAACACCTCGTGTGCAGTACCTCCTCAAGCTCATTCCGGACAAGGTCGGAGCAGATACACGAACGATTAGCAGCTTGGTGCACTTGGCGAACGGCATGTTGAACCAACAAATGCCGGAGGACAAGGATCTGCGTGAGCTGTGGAACCAATTCTTTGAGCGGCTACCAGACGAAAGCTACATCCGCCTGCCGCATTCTTCGACCGAGGTCAATCCCAGAATTGTCCGCACCCTGGCCGAGGCTAGGCTGCCGGTGGCTTTGGTCTGGAGGGAATTTCGGAACGCAGATGGCAAGGGATCGCTCGACTGGGAAAGCCTGCTGCCGCTTCTCCAAAGCTTGGGCGGACTGTACCTTGATGATGAAGTCGCGGTTCGACAGCGCGCGGCCATCGTCGTTCGCCTGCTTAAACCCTGTCAACCCCTTCAGCCTGCTTGGACGGAAGCCATTGCGGAACTGCCTTTGTTTGCTGCGTGCACTCCCAGCGGAGTCGTCTCAGCGATCACCTTCGCGGAACTGCAAGCGGCAACGGGGGAAGGCCTGGTCTTCACGGGCGGCAAAGAATGGGTAGTGGACCTCGCGAAGGCTGCGCCGACGCTGAAGCTGCTGCTCATCACTCCGGAGGTGGGGCATATTCTGGACTTTGGCTCCTCCGCTTGCGATGCAGCAGCCTGTGTCTCCCTGCTGCGAAATGCACTCCGATTGGCGGAAGAGTTTACCGACCGTAAGCCGCTCTTTGAGCAGCTATTGAAGGCTAGGCTAAGCGATGATAACGGCTGGGCTGCGCTTCGCTGCCTGATTCACGGGCAGGCTTCGGAGTGGGCGAATGATGCGTCGATGTTCTGGGAAGCTAGTGGGCGAGGCGTGTATGCCAAACTGGCAAGCAAGGCATTGACGACAGCAGATCGAGGCTGGCGGCTCATTTCAGCACACACTGCCGGGCAGTTGGCGCTCAATGAAGACCAGGAGCGTCGACTGAAGCTGCAAGCTATCTCGGCCGACTCCGTCCAAGCGCTTATCAAAGAGACCGGTCCTGCAAACGTGGATTGCGCCGACCTATCAGACGAAGACTGCGACACCCTCCTGCTTGAATTCAATGACGTGGATGTGCTGCGTGGTTTGAACATCCATGAAACCGCAGGAAACGAGCGGGTGTGCGCTCGCCGCCACACGTACATAAACGATGATACGTTCGACGGTTTGCCGTCTGATTTCAACACCGTCGTGACGCGGCTTCGTGACCGTGCTGGATACTCTCGGCAGTTCACCAGCCCGAGCGGAACGACACGCTTGGTGGACAAGCTGAGCTGGGAAGCGGTCATTCAGATCGCGCTCGACCAGCCGGAGCCAGCACAGTGGTGGAAGGCCATCCTTATTGCCATTGGTCATCTCGAAGACCCACGGAAGGAGTTACGTGATCGCATCAGCGAAACTTCATGGCTACCGCGGTCTGATGGCACGGCAGCTGCGCCGTTAGTCTTAATTCATTTGCCCGGCGCTGAAGGGGAATTGGAGAGGTTGCCAGACAGTGTCCTTGACGACCTTGTGCCCGTGAGACGGCTGAAGGACGAGGCTCAAAACCACCCGAGCTTCGGCAAATTCAAAAGCAAGATACTGCCGCCAGCCAAGGATGCGTTCGCTCTACTTGCCACGAGGCTCAAGTCGCACAGCACGTTTTCTACCGGCCTCGCTGGAGAATGGACCGCAGAGCAGACAAACGAATGGGTGCAGACATTGGGCTTAGCAGGCGAGGAATTGTCCACCCAACTACCCATCGCGCCTTTAGTGAAGGTGTTGAACGGGGAAAAGAGTGTTCAAGAATACCTGCCTGCGTTCCTGAACGCTGTTGGTGGCACAGTGGGAAGCGCTGCTTATGCAGCCATTCTTAAACATCTGGCTGCCGGCCATCAAAGTGGCAGCATTGAGGCCCGCCCGCCATTTGAGCAGCTCTTCCTGCGCTACCTGAACGCGGTTGCAGCTTGTGGCGTCGATTTCACCCAGACAGTGATAAGGACCGATGGCGTTCGCCTGCTTAGCGCGGGAAAGCAGTGGAAGTCTCCTTCATTGCTAACATTCGCCACCGCAGGCATCCATGCTGACGACCGGCTTGACCCTCGTCTCGCGCAAATACTGACATTTATCAGGCCTACTGCCCCTGACGCGATCACAATGCTGGACGGACAAACCCGCCATGTCTCCAGACAAACTGATGCAGAGCTGGCACAGCAGCTACGTCAGTTTTTTTACCCATGGAGGCAGGTCGACCTAGTTCCCGATCCTGTAGGAGCTTTTCTTAGCCTACTCGGGACCGGACCGGCAATGCTCAGCTTATTACACCGGCAGTCTAAAAGTAGCGCATTTTCAGGCGGCATAGGCGACGCAAGGATGCCGGAACAAGGCCCGGATGACTGCGGGGCGCCGTTGGTTTGAGCGCATCACCGCCCGAAGGCTTGCCT
>CAIYFP010000063.1 GCA_903925515.1 uncultured Verrucomicrobiota bacterium | reverse complement strand
CGATCTTGGGGCGACGAACCCGGTGAGGCTGCTGGCGTTTCGGTCGCAGCAGGTGGTGCGAGGGCAGGCGTACTGGATGAGGGCGGGCACGGTGTTCAACCGGTACTTCGCGCCGTTCGAGCTGGAGATGACGGGTGCGGCGGGGGTGAGCTTTGGGGAGTCGCTGAGCGCGTCGAGCTTCCGTCTGAGGAACCTGACGGCGTCGAACCTGACGGTGACGCTGGGTTTGGTGGTGTCGGAGGAGCCCCCGGCTGGGCAGACGAACATTGCGGGGGTGCCGCCGTTGCTGCTGAGGGGAGAGCTGGACAAGTCCACGCTGAGCTACGCCTACACCAACCTTCCCACGACCACACCGAGGCAGGTGACGTTGGCGCCGCAGGGGCAGGTGGGATCGGACGTGGAGGTGGTGCTGGGGTTGAACCGGACGGCGATGACGGGTGCGGAGGGGTCGCTGTACGCGGCCGTGTTGCGGCTGACGGACTCGCTGGGGTTCTCGCAGGTCGATGTGCCCGTGACGGCGCGGGTGGTGTCGAATGCCGGGCTTTGGGTGGGAGATGCCGAGGTGACCAGTGTATCCTCCTATCTGCCCGCCTTGGCGCGTGCGGCCGAGGAAGCCGCAGCCAACGCAGGCCCTTATCCCGGGGATGGTCTTGGAACTGCGCCCGACGGCGATCCCATCTCCAATGTCCCCCGGACCTTTCCGGTCCGCCTGATTCTCCATAACCCAGGGGCGGGCGGGAACTCGGTGTTGCTCCAGCGCGTCTTCTTCGGGCCGGACACCTCCAGCAACGTGGTCGTGGCCACCAGCGAATCCTTGCTCGATGCCTCGCGGTTGAAGGAGGCCCGGCGGCTGAGCACGGCGTTCCTCCCTTGGAGTCGTGAGAACCGCACCTGGTCCTTCAACGGAAGGCTGGGCCAGGACACGGAGATCACCGCGGCGGTGGACATGGGCTTTGACGACCATGCCAACAACCCATTCCTCCACACGTTCCATCCGGACCACGACGGCCGGGACACGACCTTCAAGTCCCAACTGCCCCAGGGCATGGAATCCTATGCCATCCGCCGATCCATCAAGCTGGTGTTCCGTCCGCCCTCGGAAAACGTCTTCGAGCTTGGCTCGCGCCAATCGATGCGCGGCGTCTATCAGGAAACGATCGAGCTGAAGGGCCTGGCCCGGGCCGGTGGAACAAACGACACGCGCCGATTCAACGTGGCCGGGACCTTCTTGCTCACCCGCGTGTCCGGCATCGCGACGCTGCGAACCCCCGAGAACCCATGAGTGCCACCGAGCCGATTCCCTTCATGAAGTCCACAGCCGCCAACTCGCACGACGCCGGCCGTTCCCATGCGCGCACGAGCATGGGGCGATCGCGCCGGGCGCGACTTGGAAATCGGGCATGGGCCTCCTGCTTTTTGTCAGGGGTGCTCACGACGGCCGCGATCGAGATGCCATGGGTGAAAGCCCAGGTCACCGCCCCGCCGGACAGCATGCCCTACCATGGGCTTCTCGTGGATGCCAACGGCGTCGGGCTGGGGTCGCCGAACCCGACGAACTACGACCTCGTGCTTCGCATCTACGATGCGGCGTCCGGAGGCAGGCTGCTCTGGTCCGAACAGCAGACGGTCACGATCAGCGAGGGCCACTTCAGCGTGGAGCTGGGCGCGGGCGGCATCGTCACCGTCGAGCCAAGGCCGGCCTTGTCGTCCATCTTCCGTTCAAGCTCGGCATCCGAGAGACACTTGGAGGTCTTGGTGAAGGGTGTGGGGCCGGGAGGTGCCGCCTATGCCGTGGTGCCGCGAATGCGCCTGTTGGCCGCGCCCTATTCCATGGTGGCGCGGCATTCGATCACCGCGGACTCCCTGCTCTCCGGCGGGACCCAGTCGGCCCTTGCGATCGCCGGGAACCGGGTGGGCATCAACAAGTCGCTCCTGTCGGCAGAGCTCAACGGCGCCAACAGCATGGCGATGCCCACCACGACCTTGGGCGGGGCGATCACGGTGGAGGGGTGGGTCAATCCAAGGTCCCATGCCTCCTGGCAACGGATCGTGGACATCGGCAACGGGCCGCAGGCCAACAACATCATCCTGGCGGCGAGCGTCGGCCAAAGTGGCCGGCCCCTGTTCCAGGTCTATTCCGGCAACAGCCCGGCCATCACGCTGGAGGCGCCCTCCGATCTCCCGTTGAACACATGGACGCACGTCGCCGGCGTGATGGCCCGAGACCTCTCCGCAAGCCTCTACATCAACGGCGTGCTCGTCGCGTCGGGCAAGGCGGCCGCCCTGCTGCCGACGGTCGCGCGAGCCAACGGATTCCTTGGCAAGAGCAACTGGCCGGACGCGCTGCTGGACGGCTCGTTGGCCGACGTCCGCATCTGGAGCGTGGCCCGCAGCGCCGACGAAATCCGCGGGTCGATGCGCGCAGGCTCCATCAGCGGGCCTGCGGCCGGATTGGTGGCGGCGTACCCCTTCGGCTTGACCGGCGCCGCGTCGCTCGCGGACGTGAGCGGCAACAACCGGACCCTGACCACGACAAGCCCGATGAACTTCCCGAAGCTTGCTTCCCGACCCGGGGCGGAGTTGGACGTGAACGGGAATGTTGTGGGCGGCGGGGTCGAGGTGAGCGGCGACCTTGCGGTGGCGGGAACCGTGACGGCCGAGTCATGGGAGGGACTCGGCATCGTTCCCGTGGGCACGATCATCCTGTGGTCCGGGGATGCCCCGCCTGATGACTGGGCGTTGTGCAATGGACAGGTCGTCCATGGAATCCAGACGCCGGACCTTCGCGGCCGGTTTGCCCTGGGCGTGGGCCAAGGGCTTGGCCTGACGGAGCGCAGGATCGGCGACCGGGGCGGGAGCGAGGAACACACGCTCGTGGCGGCGGAACTGCCAGCCCATGCCCACACGTTCGCCGCCGGCCAATGGCCCGCCGCGATCAATACCCAGGGGGAGCACCAGCACTTGCTCATGACCGAGGATGGCCTGGGAGAATGGTTCGACGTGATTCGCGAGGGTGAGCGCTACTACGATCCCAGCCTGATCAGTCACGTGTTGGTGGACCAGAAAACCTCGGTCGGGGGCAGTCACGCCCACCGTGTTGACATCCCCCCATCGAACACCTCGGCACGGGGCGATGGAAAGCCGCACTCCACGATGCCGCCGTTCTACGCCCTCGCCTACATCATGCGTGTTCGTTGAGCCCCTTCCCTCCCATGAAGCCGAAAGCGTTTTTCAAAAGCCTTGTGGTCATGGCCGCCCTTGTGTCGGCCATGGCCGGTTGCCTCCGCCTTGCGGCTCAGGCCTCGTCGAAGCCGCCCGACCTCATGGTCTTCCAGGGCGAGGCCGTGGACGGCGCAGGCCAGCCGATCGGCGGCGCCGCCGGAACCAACCAGCCGGCCGTGGTGCGCATCTTTGACAGCTACACGGGCGGCAAGTTGCTCTGGTCCGAGCAACACGTCCTCACGATCGAGGGCGGACGCTTCGCCATCCTCATGGGCGAGGGATCGGGCCGGGTTGGCGAGCCTCGTCCGGCCCTGTCCTCGGTGTTCCTCGATTCAACAGCGTCGGACCGATACGTCGAGGTCACGCTGCTGGCCGTGGTGGCGGGCGGTGGCGACCGGGTGATCTCCCCTCGCATGAGGCTGATGAGCTCGCCCACTGCGTTCCTGGCACGCCATGCCCGGACCACGGAGAGGCTGGTCAATGGCACCGGCACAACGGTCCTGACCGCGACGGAGTCCCGCGTGGGCATCCATCAACCCCAGCCTGGCGAAGCCCTCGATGTCGGCGGGACGATCCGGGCGAGCCAGGGGACCGTGGCCGGTGACGTGACCGTGGCGGGCAGTGTGGTTGCCGGGGCGGTGGATGCCCTCGGCACGGCTCCCTTGGGGACCGTGGTCATGTGGTCCGGGGTTGTGCCCCCGAGGGGCTGGTCGCTGTGCGATGGCAGGGTGGCGAATGGCCGGCAGACGCCAGACCTTCGCGGGCGATTCCTGATGGCGTCCGGGCAAGGCCCGGGGCTGGCGCCGAGGGCGTCCGGGGCGATGGGTGGCGCGGAGGGGCACGTGCTGAAGCCGCACGAAATCCCGTCCCATGACCATTCATGGGATCCTCCCAAGGTTGAGATGATCTCCATGGATGGCGAGCATGCGCATCCCTACATCTCGGGCTACAAGTCCCCGTGGTTCATCGGTGCCGGGGACCGGCCCCGGCAGCCGTGGGCCATCGACTGGATGGCACACGACAACCCGACCTCCGCAGAGGGGGACCACTCACACAGGCTCGCCATGCACGGCCATGTCACGACGACCTCCGGCGAGTCAAGGCCCCATTCCACCCTGCCGCCATTCCATGTCCTCGCGTTCATCATGCGCGTCCAATAGGAAAACCCACCCATGACCATCCCCATCCATTCCCCGTGCCTTGCGTCCATGGCATTCCATGGGCCGAAGCGACGTCTTGGGCCGTGGGCGTTCCGGCTGGCCGCCGGCTTGTGGGTCGCCACAAGGCTTGCCGCCTCGCTGCCGCTTCCCATCGAGGTCAAGCAGGATGCCAGTGCCCCCAATCGTGTCTCCCTGAGCGGCGTGCCCATCTCGGCCGAGGCGGGAAACCCCGTCGGCTCCGACGGGCGCGGCCCCGCGTTGGACGTGCTCAACGGCTCTGGCACGCAAAACCCTGCCACGTCCGGCCAGTTTCGGACGGGGTTCTTCCTGGGCGGGGGTCTTGCGGCGTGGGACTGGCGAGCCCGTGAAAACTCGCCCCTGCTTGGCGGCGAGACTTCCTTCGCTGCGGCGTTGCCCCAAATGCAAGTTCCTGCGGCCAAGGCAGGGCAAGCGATCGTCTTCGGGCTTCGCAGCGCCCGGATAGGGCTCCCCTATTTTGCACCCTCGGCATCCCAGTCGTTTGGAAGCGTCATTGCCCCCCCCTCCGTGGACGAGAACGGGGCGGACATTTCCTCGATCCGTTTCCAGTACTGGTTGCCGGAGCCGTACACGACGAACAACCACGCCAACGCGGGCTATTACTGGAGCCCGCACGCCCGGAAGGTCTATGCGATCCAGCCCGGGCCGATCACGGTCACATGGCGCAAGGCCTCGGCCTACACGGCCGCCAACTTCCCTTCCTCCTACGTCAACCCGGGCGGCGGGCCCTCGTCGGCGCGCGACGGCGCCAACACCTACCTCCTCCTCACCGAGCCGCACCTCGTGTCCGGCACCCCGTCCAAGCCCCCTCGGACCATCTATTGGACCGAACGGGAGTTCAGGACGCTCGGGAAGCCCGTCACGATCCCCTCGTCCAAGGTGGGCGCGGTCAACATCGTGTTCAGCAGCATCTTTCCCCGCACCGTGGACAAGGAGTATCGGGGCCCGGGCTATACCAGCCCCAGCGAGGGAAACAATGGCGCCGAGCTCCAGGAGCTACGCACCTTGTGGTACGACCAATCCCAAGGCTTCATGTTCGCCTACAACCATGAGGGCCGCGTGTTCGTCGAGTTCCTTGGCGACCTTCGCGCCGACGGCGAGACGCGGGTCCCGCTGGGCTACGAGCTGGTGGACGTGGTGAAGCAACCCAGTCCCCAGGACGTGGACTGCGACCTTGGCGAGAGACTGATCCCGCCCGACGGCGTCCCGTTGGATGGCCTCCAGCCGGAGGAAATCGCCTCCGTGGCAAACATGCCGTTCACCCACAAGCACTTCGCCGCCGGGAGCAGCGTGGCCCAGTTGTTTGCCACCCGCGGCACCGCGGCCCCCAACGATTGCCTCGTCCATTGGCTTGAGACGGGGATCGAGGGCATCCAGTGGCCCAAGCTCCTCGGCCGCTACCGCCTCCAGTGGCCCGCCGACGAGTCCCGCTACAGCCATTACATGCGCTCCGAGGCCTTCACCGACGAGGAGGCCATCGCCACTGCCGTCCAGCTCTCCCAGCGCAACGTGCCGGTCATCTCCCACCAGGACGCCCTCGACCAGCCCCGGGCCAAGGTCACGCCCGACGCGCGCTTCTACACCCGCCTCGACGCCGACCACCCGGCCCACCGCACGCTTCTCCGCTTCACCGTCAACGACCAGATCGCCTTCGAGCGTGTCTTCTCATGGCTCGACTCCGCCGTGCGCGACCGGGCCTTCGCCGGCACCGTCGCCACCAACCTGACCTCCGTGTCCAACCACGTGAACCATGACGCCCTTGTCCTGGAGCACGCCGAGGAGACGGCCCGGCTCAAGGCCGTCTATCAGGAACAGCTCAGGGAATACCAAGCCTACCTCGCGGCCGTCTCGGCCTACCAAGCATGGTCCGTCACCCCTGTCGGGCCCGAGCCCGTTATCCCGCCCTTCACCAGCGAGCCCCAACCCCCGGTCATCCCTCCCGCCCCAAGCAACGTCCTCTGGTCGGACGAGTCCGTCGCGCCGCGCGTGTACCGCGGGCAAGCGTTCGTTGGACAGCGCCTCGTTCCACCCACGGGCGAGCCGGGGTCCACCGGCCTCCATGTCGCCGGCCATGTCCACATCCCAGAGGGTGACCTCTTCCAGCCTGATGCCTACATCGACCCCTTGGCCAAGGGCTTCGAGGCCGCCGCTCAGGGCGCCATCATCCCCGTCAACGTCCTCCCAGGGCGCGACACCCTCGAGGTGTGGTGGTTCCGCACCAACCGGCCGGGCGCCGGCTACAACGCCGGCAATGCCAAGATCGGGCTCTCCTCCATCCAATGGCCCGCCTACATCGCCCGGTACTCGCTCCAATGGCCCGCCGACGGCCGCGAGATCATCCTCGCCAGCCGGCTCGGCTCCGGGACGCTCTCCAAGCAGGAGGCCGCCGGCCGGATCTACTCGCAAAACCAGCGCGAGCTGCCCGGCTACAACCCCAACGAGGAACACGCGCTCATGTCCGGCGGCACCGCATTCGCCACCCGCGACGACCTCAACATCACCTCCGGCGACGACCCGTCATCCGAGCCCTTCGTCCTCCTCTCCTACAAGGCCGCCGACGGACGACCCGCCATGTCGGTGTTCAAGGTGCTCCGCGAGAAGCCCGAGGCGGGATACGTCTTCGACTACATCACCTCGGCGGGCACCATGCTCCAGCCCCCGCCGCCCCTCGGCTTCCTCCGCAAGCCGACCGAGGGCGAGGGCATGTACGCCGCCAACTACAACGTCGAGGT
>CAIYFP010000062.1 GCA_903925515.1 uncultured Verrucomicrobiota bacterium | reverse complement strand
TGCGCCCGGGTTGTTGAAGAACATCACCTGCAAGGGCAGTCGCGGCATCGCCGTGCACGCCATCGCTCCCAACCCGCCCATCCCGAGGGTGCAGGCCATCGTCAGCCTCAACGTGTCCGTCCCCTCGCCCAGCGCCCGCGCGCGCGCCACCCTCGGCAGCATCACCACCACCAAGGGCACCGTGAACTGCGTGATCCCAAATCCCACCGTCTGCGCCGGCGAGAACATCGTCCCGAGGCTCCACTCCGCGAAGGCCGAGGCCGGGATCGTGGCCGCCCAATACAGGTTGTCGTACTGCTGGAACACCTGCATCGCCGCCGCCTGCAACGCCAGCATCACCACCCCCATGCCCCCGTTCTCCACGCGCCCCGCCCCGCGCCGCCATGCCAGCACCTCGCGGCTTCCCCATGCCGCCAACGCCAACGCCAACCCGCACCCCGCCGCCGCCCCCAGCACCGCCCCCGTCGCCGTCGCCTGCCACCATGACACGATCAAAACCACCGTCCCCAGCCGGCCCGCGCCGTCCAGCATCGCAACCCATCCCAACGTGAGGAACTTCTGACGCCCCTGCACGATCCCCCGCAACACCGACAAACCCAGCGTCAGCAACCCCAGCAACCACGTCGCCCACAGCCCTCCAACCCCCGACAACTTCCACGCCGCCGCCAACCGATCCTGCCCCGCCCACAACCCGCATGCCACCCCAAGCCATGCCACCCCAATCCATCCCAGCGTCCGCCGCGCGGATTCCGCCACCACCGCAAGCCCTTCCCCGGTCACCGCCGAGGCCGTCCGCTGCCCAAACGACAACCACAGGCCCCCTCCCACCGCCGCCACGCCGTAAAACGTGGAAAGCAATGTCTTGAACTCCGCGTACGCCGGCCCGCCGCACCGTTTGCTGACCCACGAATGCACCAGCATCATCCCAACCCCGCCCGCCAGCGACGCCGCCACCATCCATGCGCCATGCCGCATGAAGCCCCTCGCCTCCCCGCTCATGCGCGCCCTCCTTCCGCCCGTCCCACCTGCTCCACAAAATCCACCGCCCGCCGCGCGATCGCCCCCCAGTCCAGTTCCGCCGCGACCCTCGCCGACGCCGCCCGTCCAAGCTCCACGCGCAGGGCCGGGGGCACGCCCAGCCATTCGATGATCCTCGCCGCCAGCGAGGCGCCGTCGAAGCCCGAGAACCGGATCGCCGGCTCGTCCGCAAAATGCCGGGACAGGTTCTCCAGCGGCGTGCTCGCCACCGGCAAGCCACACCCAAGGTATTCCACCGCCTTCGCCACGAACGCGCAGTGCGCACCCTCCGTCGCCTCGTAGGGCACGATCCCCACGGCCGCGTCGTGCAGACATCGCGGCAGCTCCTCGTACGGCACGAACCCCGGGCATTCGAGCACCAACCCCGGGCACCGCCGCCGCGCCTCCCCCACGAACCTCGTCAAGTTCGCCGTCTCCTTCCCCACGAACCGGAACACCACCTCCGGCCGCGCCCCATGCACCGCCACCACCGCGTCCATCGCAATCCGCCCAAGGTGATGCCGGTCAAACGACCCGTGCATGACCACCACGGGCGCCCTCCCGGCCGCCACGGGTTGCCCGGGCCGGAACAACCGGCTGTCATAGCCGTACATCAACGGACGCACCCGATCCCGCGGGCAACCCGACGCCACCAACCGGTCCGCAAGCGGCTCCGACACCGTCAGCACCCCCTCCGCCCCAAATCGCGCGGGCATCGTCAGCTCGTAGCGCTTCAACCCCTTCACCAGCCCCGTCCGCGTGAACGCCGCAGGCCATGCCTCCATGAAGCCCGTCAGGAAATCAAGGTAGTTGAACACGAGCCGCCCGCCCACGCGACGCCGCGCAAGCCCGGCCGCCACCGACGAGATCGTGTGCTGCGCAAACAACACGTCCCACACCGGCCTCGCGCCGCCCTGCTCGCAAGCCACCCGGCGCACCTGCGCCGCCAAGGCCCACGGGTACAACAGGTACTTCAACGTCCGC
>CAIYFP010000061.1 GCA_903925515.1 uncultured Verrucomicrobiota bacterium | reverse complement strand
GTTACGGGCCGCGAGCTGGCCCGCGCCTCGCTCACTCCTCGTCTTGCGAAAGAATCTGCTGCGCAATCACTTCCCTCCCAATTGCATCGATCCGGCTTGGCGGGATGACCTGGAGGCGGCCCTGGAGCAGTTCGCGACGATCGCGTAGGGTTTTATGCGGTGAGGTGACGGGCATGGGGATGCGGCCGGGGACGGGCGCGGTCCCGTGGGTGGACGGTTCGCGAAGGGAAAGGCCCGGGTGCCGGGCCATGCCGGGCCATCGAGGATCCCGGAATTTCGTTCGCCGGGAGGGGGCGTCCCAGCATCATCGGGGGCATGGCGTCCGACTTCGTCCACCTGCACCTGCACACCGAGTATTCGTTGCTCGATGCGTGCTGCCGCCTGGACAAGCTGATGGCGAAGGCCAAGGCGATGGACTTCCCGGCGATTGCGATGACGGACCACGGCGTCCTGTACGGGGCGGTGGAGTTTCACCAGGCGGCCAAGAAGGCGGGGATCAAGCCGATCATCGGGTGCGAGGTCTATGTGGCCCGGGGGTCGCGTCATGAGAAGAAGTCCTCCACGGGGGGGCGCGACGTGTACAACCACCTGGTGCTGCTGGCGCGGAACGAGGCCGGGTACAAGAACCTGGTGAAGCTGGTGACGGCCGGGCATCTCGAGGGCTACTACTACAAGCCGCGGATCGACAAGGAGCTGCTGGCGGCGCACGCGGACGGCTTGATTGCGTTGTCGGGATGCCTCGCGAGCGAGATCCCGGAGTCCATCGTGCGCGACGACGAGCGGAAGGCGCGGGAGACGATCGACTGGTTCAAGCAGGTGCTGGGGCCGGAGAACTTCTGCCTGGAGCTGCAGAACCACGGCATCCCGGAGCAGGCCAAGGTCAACCGCGCGCTCCTGGCGTACGCCCGGGAGTTCAACCTGCGCACGGTGTGCACGAACGACGTCCATTACGTCGAGAAGGACCATTGGCGCGCGCACGACTGCCTGATTTGCATCGGGAACCAGGCCCAGATCTCGGATGCCAAGCGCATGCGGTACGCGCAGGCGCAGTTTTACCTGCGGGGGGCCGACGAGATGAAGCGGCTGTTCGCGGAGGTGCCGGAGGCGGTGCTGAACACGGTGGCGGTAGCGGAGCAGTGCAACGTGGACATCCGGTTCGGCAAGGGGGCCGAGCATTACCCGGTGTACCAGCCGCCGGAGACATGGACGCGGGAGGGCTACCTGCGAAGGCTGCTGTGCGACGGGCTGAAGACGCGGTACGGGCTGGTGGCGCGGGTCGAGGGTTCGCGGATCGTGGTGGACGAGGCGTTGAGGCCCGCGGAGCTGGCGTTCCTGTTCCCGCCGTTGCGGGAGGGGGAACCACGTCCGGATGCGGCCTCGATGACGGTGGCGTCGCCGGAGGTCCAGCATGCCATCCAGGTGCTGCTGGACCGCCTCGACCTTGAGCTGGGCGTGATCGAGAAGACGGGCTACGTGAGCTACTTCCTGATCGTGGGCGACTTCGTCCGTCACGGGCGGGCGAAGGGGATCGCGTGCGTGGCGCGCGGCTCGGCGGCCGGGTCGCTGGTCACGTACCTGCTCGAGATCGCCAACGTCGATCCCATCCGCTACGGCCTGCTCTTCGAGCGGTTCCTCAACCCGGAGCGCGTCAGCCCGCCCGACATCGACATCGACTTCGCGGACGACCGCCGGCAGGAGGTGATCGAGTACGTGCGCCAGAAGTATGGGCAGGACGCGGTGGCGCAGATCGTGACCTTCGGGACGATGGGGGCGAAGTCGGTGGTGCGGGACGTGGGCCGCGTGATGGGGCTGGGGTTTGGGGAGACGGACCGGCTGGCGAAGATGATCACGGACCTGAAGTGGGGGTTGAAGGACGCGCTGGAGAAGAGCGCGGACTTCAAGCGCGCGTACGAGGGCGAGGAGGCGACGCGGGAGTTGGTGGACCTTGCGCTGGTGCTGGAGGACCAGGCGCGGAGCGCGGGCGTTCACGCCGCGGGCGTCGTCATTGGCGCCCAGCCCTTGGTCAACCTGCTGCCGCTCAAGGAGGACGATGCCGGGTCGATCGTCACGCAGTACGCCATGGGGCCCGTCGGCGACCTTGGGTTGCTCAAGATGGACTTCCTGGGCCTCAAGACGCTGACGGTCATCCGGAACACGTGCGACCTCGTGCGCCGGACGAGCGGCGTGGAGGTGCCGGTGGACGCGTTGCCGCTGGACGACGCGAAGACGTACGCGTTGCTCAACAACGCCCAGACGCTGGGCGTGTTCCAGCTGGAGTCCGGCGGCATGCGCGACCTTTGCCGCAAGTTCCAGATCCAGTCGGTGGAGCACATCACGGCGTTGATCTCGTTGTACCGGCCGGGCCCCATGGACCTGATCCCGGACTTCATCGAGCGACGGCACGGGCGGCGCGAGGTGGAGTACCCGCACGCCTTGCTGGAGCCGATCTCGCGCGAGACGTACGGAGTGTTGATCTACCAGGAGCAGGTGATGCAGTCGGCCCAGATCCTCGCCGGGTACACGCTGGGCGGCGCCGACCTGCTGCGGCGCGCCATGGGCAAGAAGAAGCCCGAGGAGATGGCCAAGCAGCGGGAGACGTTCGTGTCGGGTTGCCGCGACAAGAACGGCATCGCGGAGTCGAAGGCGAACGAGGTGTTCGACCTGCTGGAGAAGTTCGCCGGGTATGGCTTCAACAAGTCGCACGCGGCGGCGTACGCGGTGGTCGCGTACCAGACGGCGTACCTGAAGGCGAACCACCCGGTGGAGTTCCTGTGCGCGATGATGACCAACGACCAGGGCGACCTCGCCAAGCTGGCGCAGTACATCGCCGAGGCGCGTGGGTTCGGGCACGAGGTCCTCGGGCCCGACGTCAACGAGTCCGAGGTGGCGTTCGCGCCGGCAAGGCGCGCGGACGGCAAGACGGTGATCCGGTTCGGTCTGGCGGCGATCAAGGGGATGGGGGAGGTGGCCGTCACGGCGCTGCTCGAGGCCCGCAAGGCCGGGCGCTTCGGCTCGTTGGCGGAGCTCTGCGAGCGCGTGGACGGACGCACGCTGGGGCGCAAGGGCCTCGAGTGCCTCGTCAAGGCGGGGGCCTGCGACGCCCTCGGCCCCAACCGCGCCACCCTCTGGTCTCAGATCGAGCCTGCCATCGCCCGCGCCTCCGCCATCGCGTCGGATCGCGCCCGGGGCCAGGCCAGCTTCCTCGACGCCCTGGAGCCCACCCCGCCGAAGGGCAAGGGCAAGGGCAAGGCTGGCAACGGCGCGCCCGCCCATGCGGCCGTGGAGCTTCCGGAATGGCCTGCCTCCGAGCGCCTCGCGCACGAGAAGGAGCTCCTTGGTTTCTACGTGAGCGGACACCCGCTGGAGCCGCACCAAAAGCTGCTCCAACGCTACGCGCTCCAGACGGTGGAGGAGCTGGCGTCGCTTCCCAACCGTTCCATGGCACGCGTGGGCGGGCTCGTGTCGGCGGTGCAGCAGGGAGTATCCAAGAAGAGCGGCAAGCCCTACGCGATGGTCACGGTGGAGGACCTGACCGGTGCGGTGACGCTGCTCGCCATGAATGAGTCCTACGACAAGTTCCGCGAGCTGTTCGTCCCGAACACGGCGTTGCTCGTCGTGGGCGAGGTCTCGACGGGCGAGGACAAGCCGAAGTTGTTCCCCACGGAGATCCTGCGGCTCGAGGACGCGCCGCGCCGGCTCACGAAGCAGGTCCAGCTCCAGCTTGACCATGCGCAGCTCGGGCGCGAGACGCTGGAGTCGGTGCGCAACATCCTCGAGGCCCATGCCGGGCGCGTCCCCTTCTACCTGCACGTCCGCGTGCCGTCGGGGGCGTCGGTGTTCATCGAGCCGAACGACCGCTACACGGTGGCGCCGTCCGTCGAGCTGGAACGGGCGCTCGAGGACGTGTGCGGCCCCCAGTCCCTCATGGTATCCGCCGACCGCTCGCTTCCAGAACGCGCGCCCCGCAAGTGGGAGCGTCGATCCGAGGGCGGCGACGACGGTGGCTGATCAGGCGAGGGGCCCCGGCCGATGGGGGCATCATCCAACCCTGCGCGGACGCACTCGGAGGCCCGAGGCCTCGGCGACACCCTCGAACGAAAGCCAGCCCCCGCGGTTGCGCACGCCCTCGTAGGGGTCGTTGGTGATCAGCACGTTGCCGTCGAGGTCGAGGTGGTCGGTCAGGGCGGCGAGATGGGCGGCGGCCGAGATGAGGACGGAGGACTCGATCATGCAGCCGAGCATGGTCTGCAGGCCCTGGGAACGCGCGGCCTCGAGGGCTTGCTTCCCGCGGGTGACCCCGCCCGTCTTCACGAGCTTCACGTTGACGCCATGGACGCACTCGGCGCAGCGGGAGGCGTCGGAGGCGTGCTGGTACAACTCGTCGCCAAACAAGGGCAGGGGCGAGCGCGCCTTGAGCCATGCCCAGTCCGAGGTCGGGAGCGAGGGCGGCATGGGTTGCTCGACAAACTCGACGTCGCCGAGGGAGGCGAGCCACTCGATGTTGTGGAGGGCGTCCTCCTTGGACGTCCACGCGGCGTTGGCATCGACACGCAGGCGGCGGCCCCCGGCGGCGGCCCTCACGGCATCCATGTTCTCACGGTCCGAAGCACTGCCCAGCTTGAGCTTGAGCACCGGGTATGGGGCGGCCTCGATGGTCTTGGCGGCCATCTTGGCCGGGGTGTCGATGCCGAGGGTGAACGACGACAGGTGATGCCGCTCGGCGAAGGGGCCGAGCCCCAGGAACTCGCACAGGGGCTTGTTGGCGGCCCGAGCGGCGCCGTCGAGCAACGCAATGTCGAGGGCGCACTTGGCGGGGCCGTTGCCGGCGGCAACGGACTCGACGTACGCAAGGCTGCCGGGGAGGTCGTCGAAGGAGAGGCGACCCGGGTCCACCATGGCGAGGAAGCGTGCGACCGTCTCGTGGGATTCGCCGTACTGGCTGGACGGAGAGGCCTCGCCAACGCCGTGGCGGCCGTGGGCGTCGCGGAGGTCCACGAGCACGACTGGGTACACGCTCTTGCCGCCGCCGCGCCCGAGGTCGGTTGCAATGGCCCAGTGATGGCGAAGGGCGAGGTCGAAGCGGCAGTGCTGGAGTTGCATGGGATGGAGGGGCGGGGCCTCGGGCCGCGGTTGCGCGGCTAGAACTGGTCGTTCATGCCGAACACGTTGTTTTTGTTAGAGCGGAGGTCCTTGTAGTTCCAGGTCTCCACATGGCCATCGACGAAGGTGATGTTGGCCTTGGCGTTGTGACGGCAGGCGGGCTGCTTCTGGGGCTGCCACAGGTTCCATCCGTTGGAAGGGTCGGGCGGGAACGTGACGATCTCCGTGGTGTAGCCGCCCTCGGGCGCCCTCGACGGGATGCGCGGGACGCCGGTGTCGCCCATGAGCCAAAGCTCGCTGGTGCGGCGGATGTCGGTGAGGGAACGGCTGCCGACGCGTTGGGAGGCGTTGGCGTAGGCGTAGCGGATGATCGTGCTCTCGACGGGGCCGTAGCCCTCCCATGCGGCGCCGAAGATGCGTTGCACATCCTTGGGCTTCACGGCGGGGCAACGCCAGACGTTGTTGCTGACCGTGTTGGCGGTGAGGTAGCGGCCCGACGACAAGGTCTGGAACCACCAGAGGCCGCCGGGTTCCGGGGCGTTGTTGCCCCACCACTTGGTGTAGAGGTCCGGGAGGCGCTGGTTGTTGTCCTCGGCGTAGAGCAGGAACGCGAGGCCGAGCTGGCGGGAGTTGCTGACGCACTTCATCCCTTGTGCCCGGATCTTGGCCCGGCCCAGAGCGGGCAGGAGCATTCCCGCGAGGATCGCGATGATCGCGATCACGACCAACAACTCGATCAAGGTGAACCCATGGCGCCCCGCAACCCGTCCGTTCATGGGTCGGACCCTATCGCCGAACCCAAATGGGTCAACGAGCGCTCCCGCCCGGCTCCGGCATCCCCGTATCGGCGGGCACAGGGCTGGGCCCGTCCGTACTGGAAACGCCTGCGCCGGCCTCGGCCGGGAACAACTCGGCCACCACGAGGTGCAGGCAATTGCGCTCGTGCCCGTCCTCCGGAGACCAGTACATCTCATGGGCCCGAATCCCGAGCAGGGCGAACGTGCCAAACCATGTCAGGCTTCCCTCCGCAGCCCCCTCGCGGAATGAGTGCTCCCGATCCGGGCCGCGCCACAGTGCATCGGGCGTGCCGTGCGACGGTTGCAGCGCCACCTCGCCGGGCTCGGGCGGCGCCGGGTCGAACTCGGTGGCGAGCACGTCCACCGGGGAAAACACGTTCACCTAGGATTGCAGCGCCGCGTGCTTGCGGCTGCGGCCCCCGAAGTAGCCGGGCCAGTAAGTCATGATGAACGACACCGGCGCGCCAATCGTCACCAGCGTGTCCACCCGGTCCAGCCGCCGCGCCCGGATGTCGTCGGCAGGGAAGAGCACGTCGAGTGCCACGATGCTTCCAAAGCTGTAGCCCATGAGCGCGACGCGTTCGTAGCCATGCCCCGCCTCAAGAAGCTTCTCCACGCGTTCGTCCACCATGCCGGTCACCTCCGCCCGCCGGTCGCCCATGCCGAGGTAGAAGACGAACGCCAACATCTCCTCCGACATCCGGGTCACCCATCCCACCAAGGCCGCGCGGTCTCGGCTGAACAGGCGCAGCGCCACGACGATGCTGAGCAGCAGCCCCGCGCCGGGATAGGCATCCCGCCACCACCTCGCCACCCCTTCCATGCCCCAGGTCGGAGCCCCGTTCCGGGCGGGGGGCGACGTCCCCGCCCCCGTGGCCGGCGCCTGCATGCGCTCCCTCACCTTTTCGGGGCCGTTGTCCAGGTCCACGTCGTGCCATTGCGTGGTCCGCTGCGGTCCTATGCCCGGCGCGGGGCTTGCCGGCACGGGTGCGGCCTCGGCGACGGGCTGGCCCGCGGGGCCTTGGATCGCCTCCGTCACAAGCCGCAGCCCGGACAGGACGAGGATCGACAGGTACGCGATCACGAGCGCCATGCCGCCCAGCACGATGAACGTCTGGAACACCTCCTGGCGCGTTGCCACGCGCGACCTTCGCCCGAGAAGGTGCAGGAGCAGGCGACGCGCCAGCTCGAACGTGCCGTACCCGGCCAGGAGGCATTTCCAGATCAACACCCGGCCCCGATGCCGCGCCATCAGGGTCTCCCGGTAGTCCACCATCGAGACGTCGGCCACCGGGCGCGGGGCCGTGTCGTCCGGTCCCGTCCGGCGAATCCGCCACACGGGTTGCGGCTTGCCCCCGACGTCCTGGGTCAGCGGGATCACCTCGTACTGGCAGGCCCCATCCGCCGACTGCCTGTCCAGCGCGACCGCGAGCTTGCGCGCGAGGAGCTCCAGCTCGTCATCCCGATGCGACGCGAGCGGGGGCAGGTAGAGCACCGCCAGGGGTGCGCTCACGGGCGATGGCTTTTCCGGCATGCGCCGTTTGAACCAGACGCGCCCGTGGCCTTCAAGAGGCCATTGGGTTGGCGATCGTCATCGCTGCCAGCGGTCCCGTTCCCGTCGGTTGTGGTCGCGTAGGTCCCGGGCGATTTGCCCGCCGATGGACTCCACCTCGCCGACGAAGGCCTCGCACGACCGCGTGTACGCCCCGCTGGCGGCGACCGTCTCGCGCTCGGCGATGTCGTTTGTCACCACCAACACCTCCCCGAACGCCCGCATCCGGTAGGCGACCCGCTCGATGAGGTCGTCCGCCGTCTTTCCCGGGGGCGAGTACAAGACCTCGACGCCGCGCGACGACGCGGCCTTGGGCGTGCCCGTGGGCGCGCCTTGCCCGTCGAAGAAGATGGTCAACGGAACGCCCGTGGCGTCGTGGTAACGCGTGAGGGCAGCGACCAGCAAGTCCCGCGCCTTCGCCGAGTGCGGCGCATGGCCGCGGACCAGCCCGGGCCATGCGTGGAGCAGGCTGTAGCCGTCGATCAGGATGCGTGCGAGTGCCATGGCCGATGCCTTCCCGGGCCGTTCACTCGGGTTCCGAACCTCCGCGGCGGAGCCGATAGAACCGGGCAGCCGAGGCCGCCCCCGCCTCCTGGCGCCACGCGTCCCGGCCCCGGACCGCAAACGTCTCGCATCGCGTCCATGGACCGGCGGTGGGGTCCTCGGACCATTCCAGGACAAAGCCGCTCGCCTGGGCAGGCCATGTGAACTTCACCAAGGCTCCCGGCTCCGCCGCCAGCATGGGTCGCGTCACCGGCACCACCACGCGCGCCACGGCGTCGGCCGACACGACGGCCCTCTCGTTGAAACGCTGGCCGCCATGCTCCACCAAGACCTCGTGCTCCCCTCGGAACACCCGGAGCTCGGCCCTCCCCGAGATCGACGTGCGTGCGCCCGCTCGCGTGGACCATTCCTTGCAAACCAGGTTGCTCCACGCCACCCCCGCCGCCGTGAGGCCGCCCGAGTCGAGAAGGGGATTGCCGGCGCCATCGCCTGCATGGACGGAAATCCCCGTCACCGCCGGGTGTCCGAAGGCGACCCACAGCAGGTCCGACAATCGACTGGCCTCGGCGGCTCCATGGTCCGCGCCCTGCAACCGCGCGACGACATGCCATGTCAGTTGCGCCGCCTTGCCCTGCGCGTCCGCGCCCTCGTCGAGGAGCGCCAGCCAGTCCTCCGGATCACCCGCCATGGGCGCCGTGCGGAACTCCGCAACCAATCCGTCCACCCCGAAACCCTGCTGGGCGAGCTGGAGGGCCTCGCCGCGGGCGGCGGCGACCCTCGTGCGTCCGTCGGGCCCGCCCATGTCGCCGCAAGGCCAGAACAGGCGCGCGAAGGGGGACGCGTGGCGCAGCGAACGGACGACGGCATCCCGGCCCGCGGCGGACGTCGAACGTGGCAAGTCCCACGCGGCGACGTCGGTCCATGCCGTGGCGCCGTCCGTCGAGCCGCCGCCGTGCCATGCGGCGTGGACCCTGAGCCCGTCGCGCGAGGCCTTGCGAAACGCGTCCTCGAACGCGGCCATGCCTTCATTCGGACGCCTCACCATGCGAACCGTGTTGAACAGGGGCGAACGTCCCGTCCCGGCGGCCGGGGCCGGGGCGCACCACTGGAAGTCGTGGGTCAACTGCCTCACCGCCACGCGAGCGCCCGGCACTCCGACGCCGTGTTCATCGACGACCTCGACGGCGAGGGTTGCCTTGCGATGGGACTCGACGGTCGCGGCGGCGCGTTGCCTCCATGCGGGCTCGGGCTCGGCGGCGACGCTCGCATGGGTGATGGCAAGGAATCCGATCCAGGCTGCGATCCGTTGCGTCTTCATCGTTTGGTTCATGCAAGGACGGCACGGATCACCTCGCCCTCGACGTTCGTGAGTCGGCGTCGCACGCCGTTGTGCTCGAACGTGAGTCGCTCGTGGTCGAGCCCGAGCAGGTGGAGGATCGTGGCGTTGAAGTCGTAGAGCGTGGTGACGTCCTCGACGGCGCGGCGGCCGAGGTCGTCGGTCCGTCCATGGCTTACGCCGGGCCGGACGCCCGCACCCGTAAGCCAGCACGTGAAGCCGTCGGGGTTGTGGTCCCGGCCCTGCGAGCCCTTCTGGAACATGGGCATGCGCCCGAACTCCGTGCACCAGACCACCAGCGTGTCCTTGAGCAACCCGCGCTGGCGCAGGTCCCGGACGAGCGCCGCGACGGGCTGGTCCATGATGCGCCCGTGGCGGTCGTACTGTTCCCGGAGCTTGTTGTGGCCATCCCAGTTCAGCTCCCCGCCGCTGGCGTACGCGCCATTGAAGAGCTGCACGAATCGCACCCCTCGCTCGACCAGCCTGCGCGCGAGGATGCAGTTCCTTGCGAACGCCGCCTTCAGCGGGTCGCGCGTGTCGTCTGCGCCATACATCCGCAACACGTGCGCGGGCTCGCCCGAGAGGTCCATGATGCCGGGCACGCTCAGTTGCATGCGTGCCGCAAGCTCGTAGCTGGCGATGCGCGCGGCGAGGCGGTCGTCGCCCGCATGGGCCGCAAGGTGCCGCTCGTTCATCCCCCGGAGCAGGCGACGGGCGGCGGCGTCGGCGTGCTCGGTGACGCCCGGGGGCCGCGCGAGGTGCCGGGGCGGCGCGGCGGCGCTCATGGGGGTGCCTTGGAACACCGCCGGGAGGAAGCCGGGCCCCCAGTTGTTCGAGCCCGCCTGCGGCACGCCGCGCGGGTCCGGGATCGCCACGTACGCGGGCAGGTCCTGCGACTCCGTCCCCAGCGCGTGCGTCACCCATGCGCCGAGGGAGGGGAACCCGTCGAGCACGGAGCCCGTGGACAGGAAGTTCTCGGCGGGCCCGTGGGTGTTGCTCTTGCTGGTGAGCGAGTGCACGAACGCGATCTCGTCCGTCAGTTGAGCGAGGTGGGGCACGAGGTCCGACACCCATTTCCCCGTGTTCCCGCGCTGGCGGAACGCGTACTGGGGGCGCGCGAGCTCGCCGGCAGGGCCTTGGAACGTCACCGCCGGGCCGCCCTGCAACGGCTTGCTGTCCTGTTCAATCAACGCCGGCTTGTAGTCCCATGTCTCCAGCTGCGAGACCGCCCCCGCGCAAAACACCACCACCACGTTGCGTGCACGGGGCGCGAAATGCGGCTCGCGCGGGGAATACGGCCCCGTTCCCTCCGAGGCCAGCAACCGGTCCCGCGCCAGCAAGGAGGCCAACGCGGCCGCGCCCAGCCCATGCGACGCCGACGCCAGGAACCCCCGCCGGTCCAGCAGGCGCGCCCCGCGGGCCGACAACCTTGTGCCCCATGGATTCATGGGCAGGGATGGGCTCGCCGGCGGCCCATGGCAACCGGGAGAAGACAACCTCGGGATGGAATGGAGGACGACATGGAGCAGGACCCTGCGCTTGGGAACTGCATATCCCCGTCGTCGCGGAAAGGGAACGGGTTTCATGCGGCCCCGATCCCCGCGCAAGCACTCCCGGGGTGCCCGGTTCTCGCCTCGCGCTGCGCCGACGCAGGGTTGAAAAGACGGGTGTTCATGGTGCCTCGGCGCCTTGGCGTCTTGGCGCGAAAAAACCCAATCCGTCCCAAGCGCAGGTTCCGAGGTGCACGCAGCGGGGAATCCCTCGCGCCATGCCGCCATGACGCGAGGCATGCCGTCTCGGGGATGCCCATGCATGGGTTCATGCCCATCCGCCGCGATGGCGTGTTGGCACGAAGCCTGCCGCAACCCGCCCGCGTCCGGATCGCGGGCTTCCCGCCTCCTTGCGCGGGGATTAGGGGGCGGCGGGCGTGGGGTGCGACGGCCGTGGGCGGGAGGCACCCGGGGCATTGCCGCGGACGCTGCGGCCGGGCCGGGCGCGACGGGAGGCGAAGGGAATCCGGACCGCCGTCCGGATGTCCTCGCGGGGTGGGTGGCCTCACGAGCCCGTGTGCTGGGATTTCGGCCGAGCCTTCGGGCTTGGCCGTGCGGGGCGGCGGGGGGTAGGATTTGGCCTTCGATATGATCGAGCTTTCGAACGAGGAGATCCGCCGGTATTCGCGCCACCTGATCCTGCCGGAGGTGGGGATGGCGGGGCAGCGGAAGATACGGAACACGTCGGTGCTGTGCATTGGCGCCGGCGGTCTTGGGAGCCCGATCGCGATGTACCTCGCGGCGGCGGGCATCGGGAAGATTGGCATCGTGGACTTCGACACGGTGGACGTGTCGAACCTGCAGCGTCAGATCCTGCACGCGGACGCGGACGTGGGGCGGTCGAAGGCGGAGTCGGCGAAGGAGACGATCGCGGGATTGAACCCGAACGTGGAGGTGGTGCTGCACAAGACGCGGATCAGCTCGGAGAACGCGCTGGAGCTGGTGAAGCCGTACGACATCGTGGTGGACGGCACGGACAATTTCCCGACGCGATACCTGACGAACGACGCGTGCGTGTTGCTGGGGAAGCCGAACGTGTACGGGTCGATCTTCCGGTTCGAGGGGCAGGCTAGCGTGTTTGCGCCGACGAAGGGCGGGCCGTGCTACCGGTGCCTGTACCCGGAGCCGCCGCCGCCGGGGATGGTGCCGAGCTGCGCGGAGGGCGGGGTGCTGGGGGTGTTGCCGGGGATCATCGGGTGCATCCAGGCGACGGAGATCCTGAAGCTGGCCTTGGGGAAGGGGTCGTCGTTGGTCGGGCGGCTGATGTTGTTCAACGCCTTGGACATGAAGTTCCGCGAGCTCAAGCTGCGCCGGGATCCCAAGTGCCCGATCTGCGGGGACGCGCCGACAATCAAGGCGTTGATCGACTACGAGCAGTTCTGCGGCGTGGTACCCGAGCCGGTGGCGGCGGGCGCCAGCCCCGACGAGGTGACGGTGCACGACATGAAGAAGGCCTTGGACAACCCGTCGCTGGGCATCCGCGTGATCGACGTTCGGGAGCCGGACGAGCATGCGATCGCCCGGGTGGCGGGCACGACGTTGGTGCCGCTGAGCCTCTTGCCGCAGCGGTTCACGGAGCTGGACGCGAACGCGCAGTACTACCTGCATTGCAAGGGCGGGGTGCGCTCGTTGAAGGCGCTGAACTTCCTGCGCGAACGCGGGTACAAGTACGTGAAGTCCGTGAAGGGGGGCATCTCGGCGTGGTCGGACCATGTGGACCCGTCGGTGCCGAAGTACTAGGGCCGGGCGCAAGGCGCGTTGGAACGTGGCGGGAGAAGGAGGAACAACCATGACAGCACCAGCAGGGAGCGGGTTTGCGAGCGCGGCGATGCCGGACGCGGAGGGGCATTTCGGGCGGTTCGGGGGGAGGTACGTGCCGGAAACCTTGGTGCATCCGTTGCAGCAACTGGAGGAGGAGTACTTCCGGGCGCAGGCGGACCCGGCCTTCCAGAAGGAGCTGTCGTACTACCTGTCGGAGTTCGTGGGTCGGCCGACGCCCTTGTACCTTGCGGAGCGGCTGACGCGCGAGCTGGGCGGGGCGAAGATTTACCTGAAGCGGGAGGACCTGCTGCACACGGGCGCGCACAAGATCAACAACGCGCTCGGGCAGGTCCTGCTGGCACGGCGCATGGGCAAGACGCGCATCATCGCGGAGACGGGCGCGGGCCAGCACGGCGTGGCCACGGCGACGGTGTCGGCGATGTTCGGTCTCCAGTGCGTCATCTACATGGGCGCCGTCGATTGCGAACGGCAGGCGTTGAACGTGTACCGGATGAAGATGCTGGGGGCGGAGGTGGTGCCGGTGCAGGCGGGGCAGCGCACGTTGAAGGAGGCGGTGAACGAGGCGATGCGCGACTGGGTGACCCATGTGCGGTCCACCCACTACATCCTCGGGACGGCATACGGGGCGCACCCGTACCCGGTCATGGTGCGGAACTTCCACCGGGTGATCGGCGACGAGGCGCGCCGTCAGATTCTTGAGAAGGAGGGGCGGCTGCCGGACTGCCTCATGGCGTGCGTGGGCGGCGGGTCGAACGCGATCGGGTTGTTTTACCCGTTCCTGAACGACCCGGGCGTGGCGATGGTGGGGTGGAGGCCGGCGGACACGGCATCCTGCCCGAGCAACATGCGGCGCGCTTCCATGGGGGCTCGCTGGGCGTGTTGCAGGGCACGCGCTCCTACATCCTCCAGGACGACCACGGGCAGATCCAGTTGACGCACTCGGTGTCGGCCGGACTGGACTACGCGGCGGTGGGGCCCGAGCACGCATGGCTCCATGACCAAGGGCGCGTCGAATACACCTACGCGACGGACGACAAGGCCTTGGAGGCGTTCATGCGGCTGGGGCGGACGGAGGGGATCATCCCGGCGCTGGAGTCGGCCCATGCGGTGGCGGAAGCCATCCGGCGCGCGCCGGGCATGGGCAAGGACCAGATCATCCTCGTGAACGTGTCGGGCCGGGGCGACAAGGACGTGATGCAGGTGGCGCAGAAGGTCGGGTTGAAGATGCCGGTGTAGGTGCGGGGAGCGGGGAGCGGGTCAGGGCTGTTGCTGGAGTTAGATCAAGGCGGACGTCATGGACGGGAACGCCATGGAGGCGGGGTCCACGTCGAGGGGATGCAGCCATGCCAGTTCCTCGGCCTCCTCGATGGGCCGGGCACGGTCTGGGTCGATGGCGCGGGCGGTGAAGAACAAGTCGAGGACCGGATAGACGACCTCCTTGAACTCGTAGCGGTTGGGCCATGAGCCAAGGAAGCGAAGGGAATCGATGGCAAGCCCCGTTTCCTCCCGAAGCTCGCGCGCGGCGGCGGCCTCGGCGGCCTCGCCGATGTCGATGAAACCGCCCGGCGGCGCCCACCGGCCCATGGCAGGCGGGCGGGAGCGCCTGAGGAACACGACGCGGCCGTCCTTGCGGGCGGCGAAGACGGCGACGGCGACGGCGCTGTTGAGGTAGTACACGAGGCCGCACGCCTCGCAGTGGAGGCGTGGGTCATCGGATGGAGTGGGCAGGGGCGCGGCACAGCGGGGGCAATGCCGGAAGAGCGAGCGGGGCGGGAGGGGGTTCATCCGAAGAAGGGGCGAAGGACCTGCCCGGCGACGCGGAGGGCGGATTGCCGGCCGGCGAGGTCGCGGCCGAAGGTGTCGTCCTCGACCTCGATGCAGACGGGTCCGCGGTAGGAGGTCTCGCGGAGGGTGCCCATGAACCGGCCCCAGTCGAGCTCGCCATGGCCGGGGATGCGCGGTTGGTGCCATTGGAGCGGGTGGGCGAAGACGCCCACGTCGTCGAGGCGATGGCGTTGGATTCGGACGTCCTTGGCATGGACATGGACGAGGCGTGACTGGAACTCGCGGAGGGGTTGGAAGGGATCCATCTGCTGGAGGACCATGTGGGAGGGGTCGTAGTTCAGGCCGAAGGCTTCGCTGGGGATGTCGGAGAACATGCGGCGCCAGATGGCGGGGCTGGTGGCAAGGTTCTTGCCGCCGGGCCATTCGTCCTGGGTGAACAGCATGGGGCAGTTCTCGATCCCGACACGGACGCCGCGCTCCTCGGCGTGCCGCACGAGCGGGCGCCATGTTGCGAGGAAGCGCGGCCAGTTGTCGTCCACGCCGCGGGTCCAGTCGCGCCCGACGAACGTGTTGACGACGCCGACGCCGAGGAGCGCGGCGGCGTCGATGACTCGGCGGAGGTGCTCGACGGCGGTCCCGGAGACGGCGGGGTCGGGGTCGAGGGGGTTGGGGTAGTAGCCCAGGCCGGAGATGGCGACGCCGTGGGCGTTGCAGAGTTCGTGGACTGCGGAGGCGGAGGTCGTGGAGAGGTTGGCGACGTCGATGTGGGTGACGCCGGCGAAGCGGCGCTCGGCCTTGCCGGAGGGCCAGCACATGAGCTCGACGGCATGGAAATGCTCGCGGGCAGCGAAGGCGAGGACTTCCGCGAGGGGGAGTTCCGGGAGGATGGCGGAGACAAACCCGAGTTTCATGGGCGTTTTGTGAGGGGTCGGCCGACAGGGTTCAAGGTCGGAAACGGTGGTGCGTCCGGGCGGGCGGCGTGCCCTCGGATGCGGCGCGCGGTGGGAACGTGGTTGACGCATGGGGGGGTTGGGGTTGGAGTTTTTGCCCATGAAGAAGGTTCTTGCCGTGGCGGTGCTTGCATTGGGCGCGTTCGCGTTTTCCGGCTGCTACAAGACGCAGGAGGGGAGCTACCGGGCGGGGGTGCCGTTCTCGAAGGACACCATCGAGAGCCGCTACGAGAGGCCCGTGGCACAGGTGTTCGCGGCGGCCAAGGCGACCTTGGCCTACAACGGAGCCCTGACGGCCGAGGTCGCCGCGACCCGCGACGACGAATCGGTTCAGACGTTGACCGGACGGGTGAACGGGCGGTCGTTGTGGGTCCGGGTGGACGAGGTGGAGCCGCGGATCACGCGGGTGCTGGTGCAGGCACGCAAGACGGGGGGCATGGGCGACGTGGACCTTGCCTCCGAGATCGACAAGCAAATCGCGCTGCGCCTGCGCTAGGGGACGACCGCGATGCAGGCAGGGCCGGGAATGGATCGCGACGCCATCGCGGCAAGGTTCCTTGGCCATCTTGAGACCGAACGAGCCTGCTCGGCCTACACGGCCCGCAACTACGGGCACTCGCTTCGGGAGTTCGCGCGGTGGTACCGTGCAGCTCGCGGGTCGGACCCGGACTGGGTGCGGGTCGGCCGAGACGACCTGCGATTGTACCTCAGGCAACTCGGGCGGCGCGAGCTCGGTGCGGGGACCGTCTCCCTGCACTTCAGCGCGTTGCGGACCCTTTACCGGTGGCTGCTCCGGGAGGGGTTGGTGGAGGGCAGCCCGGCGCGAGGCTTGAGGTTGCCCAAGCTCAAGAAGGCGCTGCCAAGGTTCGTCGCGGAGCCGGACATCCCGCGCTTGCTGGCGGCGCCGCTGAAGGAATGGGAGAGGGCCCGGGCATCGCCGGATGGGCCGGGGAAGGCGGCCGGGGTGATGTTCCTTCGGGACGCGGCGATCCTTGAGGTGCTGTACTCGTGCGGGCTGCGAATCAGCGAGGCGTGCGGGCTAAAGGTGGAGGGCGTGGACGTGGCGGGGCGGCGGGTCCGGGTCATGGGCAAGGGGAAGAAGGAACGGGACGTGCCGGTGGGCGAGCCAGCCCTCCGGGCCTTGCGGGCGTACTGGGAGGAGAGCGGGCATCCGACGGAGCCCGGCCAGCCGGCGTTCCTTGGCGGGGGGGAGGGGATCTCGGCGGTGACGCCCGCGGAGGTGCAGAGGCGCCTGAAGCGATACCTTGCGGCGGCGGGCATGGACCCGGCGCTGACGCCGCACAAGCTGCGGCACAGCTTCGCGACGCACCTGCTGGACCATGGGGCGGACCTGCGGTCGGTGCAGGAGATGCTGGGTCATGCGCGGTTGCAGACGACGGAGGTGTACACGCATGTGTCGGCGGCGCGGCTGCGGGAGGTGTACGACGCGGCGCACCCGAGGGCGTGAGGAGGCGGGGCCCAAATCCCCGCGACAGGAGGAGGGAAGCTCGCGATCCGCAGTCGGGCGAATCGCGGCGGGCTTCGTGTCAACACGCGGTCGTAGCGGATGGGCATGAACCCAGCATGGGCGCCCATGGGCCAGCCTTCCTCGTGTCCTCGTGTGAGCCATTCCGCGCTTCCTGACGCGTGGGATCGCCGGACAAGTCGTTGTTTTTGATCAAGCGAAGACACGAGGACACGAAGAGATCGTGCTGGGTCCACGCTCCGTCGGCGTAGCGTGGTGCGAGAAGCGGGCGCTCGGGAACGGCTTGCACAGGGACATGCTGGGCACGCGGCTGGCAGCCGCTTCCACTTTCACTTGGGCTTCATGGAAGGTGGCAGCGGAATCCTGCCGCTGGACGTGATCCAGCCAGAGCCGAGACGGCCCCGGCACGTTTCCGCCGGGTGAGGGCACCCGGCCTACAACCCGGACCGGCCCATTCCAACTTCGCTCGCCGGGTGAGGTCTCGGGTGGATCCGACAGGGCCTCCTTGCCTTGATGGGACGGCCATTTCCATGCCTTGAAGCCCTCTTTGACAGCCGGTTCTTGTGACGTCTCGATGCGTGTGCGGGAAACGAGCTCGCCCCGTCTGTCAGCCTGCGGCACTCCAAGCGGAGGGATCTGGGTGTTGAACGGTAGAAGGCCGCAGGCACGACCTTCCGGGTCCCCGTTACCAGTCCTTCGACGTTTTCGGTGCATTCCGCGTCGGCGTCGACAGAGGACACCATGCCGTCGCAGGGCACTCGCTGGTCCAAGGCTCGTCGTGCGCCTTGTCATCGCCCCGACCTCCGGCGTTGGCCGGGGACGGCTCGCATGCCCCTCCGCGTCCGGGCCGTGATCCGGCACGGCACAAAGCGTTCGTCCATCATGGCGAGAATTTCCTTGACCGTCATGACATGGGGCTGGTGCGGGCAAGCAGATCAAGGATCAGGGGCGGGCCCTCCGGCGCGCACACACGGCGGAATCACGCCCGGATGTCGTGGCCGGGAGGGTGCCGGCGGCGGCCTTGGGTCGTCTTGCTGGTCCCCGTGGCGCGGCCTGCGAGGCGTGTGCTGATCCCGTGACGGAGCAGGAACACGAAGTTGCCCCTGAACCCGGCCTTGCAGGGCTCCATAAGGTTCTCGCCTAGGTGGTCCTTGTGGGCGCCAACCTTGTCGAGCGCACTGGTTCCTGCGCAAGGCCACGCCTTGCGTCCTGCGCTGGAGGGGGCAAACCGGCCGTGGGGCTGCACTCCATCCGGCCGCGAGCGACAAACCCCCGAAATGCAGGGAATACCGCGCACTCGGTCGCAGGCCTTGCGGGGAAATCGTCCCAACTTCGGAGGCACGGCTCGGCGTGTTCGAAAAAATTTAAAAAAAGGTTGATGGTTCGGTCCCGAGGTGGTTCGATCATGGCTGCGGGAGGGAACAATTTTTATTCTATGAAGCAGGCAATCCGAATTGCGATGGTGGGAGGAGCCTTGGTTGCTGCCACTTCGGCTCTTGGTCAACTGACCGGGTACCAAGTTTCGTTTCAAACAACACCAGGGCAGGCAACCCCGGTCCGGTCTTCCGGATGGTTTGGTGGAGCCTATCCCGCCACGGTCGCGCCATTGAGCGCATCCACTGCTCCGATAACGGGTAGCGGTGCGGTGGTCACGTACATCTCTCAGCTGGGTACCGGGACGGGACTTGGAGGAACGCCTCCCCAGATCACGGGTTCGATCACCGGCGATGGTTACTCTCAGAATCTTTTGGTTTCGGTGCTAAGCGTGACGACCGTATCGACACCCATTGACATCGCTGGAGGCGGTAGCATTTACAGCACCGACATCCTCGCAACTTACGGCCTGTCACTGCCCTTCGGCACGACGATTCCGGTCAATCTGAACAACCTGACCATCAAACTGTTCAGTGGCGGCAACGAATTTGCCTTTGGCAATTTCTCCACATTGGTCACTCCCGTGCCGGAGCCCGAAGTTTACACGGCAGCTGCGGCTCTTGGCCTCGTTGGTTTCGGCCTTTGGAAGCGTCGAAACGCCTAGCTCTCTCCCGGAAAATTCACAGGTAGGGCGTGTCCCCCGAAAGAGGGCACGCCTTTTTTGTTGCCTTGGGGCCTCGATGTTTTCAGCCAAAAAACGGCGGGGGGTGGGATCAGTCAAACCCTCAGGTGGAGGAGAGGCTCCACCCCGTGCTGTAGGCCGCGTGCCCTCACGCGGCGGCGAGGATGCCGTACCTCCGGACGTCGGGGGCAGCGTGGCAGCGGCATCCTGCCGCTGGACGTGATGCAGCCCGAGCCGAGACGGTGTTCTGCCACGTTTCCGCCGGGTCAGGGCACCCGGCCTACAACCTGGACGGCCCATGCCGGCCTCACTTGCGGGGTGGGATCTCGGATGGATCCCACCGGACCCCATGGCCTTGATGGAACGGCCGTTTCCTTGCCTTCAAGCCCTCGTTGACCGCCGTTTATTGGTTCAGTGAATTGCGAAGGACAGGCGGATTCGCCTCCCGGCGCGGAGGCAAGGTGGCATCTGGAGACACTCCGGCGTGATTAATCTCCGAGAGCATCGTTTTACGGCGCTCAACCCTCCCTTCAGTCCCGCGATCCATCCCTGGGTGATCCTGGTCTTCCAGCGCGATCGTGTCGTGTCTCATCCATCGCAGGCATTGGGTTGCTCCATCAAAGCCCGGGGGTCTTCTCGGGGCAACCCGAGGGGCTGCGGCTCGTTTTGCGTCCCACGGCGCGGCTCTGACCTCACAGGCCGCTGCGGCTCTGCTGGTCACTGGCGCCTCGTTCGACACAAGCGAGGGCGGGCGGATGCCGGAGGAATCGTGCCCTGCGACGGCTCAGGAGCCGTGGGTGACGGCATCCTTGTTGCCGCTCCCGTGGTTGGCTCCGGCTTTGCCCGACGACAGGGCCCGGCGGAGGAATGGTTGGCGCGCGCCAGACGGCATGGGCGCACATGGGACGCCACGTGGACAAATGGAACGCCATGGTGGTGGAGCAAGGCCGGGGAATCGACGGGATCCGAAGGCAGTTGGAACGTCTGAGCGAGGCCTTGCGGGCCATGTCGTCCATGCCGCCGAATGAGCAAGCTTGGGCACCATGGGGACGACGGGAAGGACCGCCCGGGATGGTTTTTCCGTTTTCATGGTGATGGGTCCGGCTGGAAGGGTCTGGTTCGTGAAGTGGACGAGCAGGGTTGGCAGGGCGGTTTTTTGGGGATGTTGCATGGGATGGGCCATCGGGGCGGAGCCCCCGACGGGACCGCGGTTTCCGTGCCCGGAATCGGATGTGGAGCGCTACACGGCGAGACGTGCGGCGGGCAAGGTGGTGGTGGACGGGCGTTTGGACGAGGAGGCATGGCGTCGGGCGGCGGAGTCGCCACGGTTCCGGGACATCATCACGGGGGACAGGGTGCGGCATGACACGCGCGCGCAGGTGTGCTGGGACGACGAGAATCTGTACGTGGGGTTTCGGGTGGAGGAGCCGCGGGTGCGGGCACGGTTCAAGAACCGCAACGACCCGATCTATTACGACAACGACGTGGAGGTGTTCATCGCGGGGCGGGATGCGTACTACGAGCTGGAGCTGAACGCGTACAACACGCGGTACGAGGCGTTCTTCGTGTGGGCGGACGCCCATGAGAAGGGCGGGTTCGAGGCGGTGCCGGAGTTTTCCAGGAAGCGGATGCAGGGCTTCAACGGGGTGGGGTTCAACACGCATCCGCGTGGGCCGCGACTGGGGAGCTTCGAGTGGACGTTTCCGGGGCTGCGGACGGCGGTGGGGGTGGAGGGGACATTGAACGACGACACGGACGTGGACCGGGGCTGGACGGTGGAGGTTGCGTTGCCGTGGAAGGGGATGGAATGGCTGGCGAAGGCGGACGGCCGTTCGTTGCCACCCAGGGACGGGGACGAGTGGCGGATGGATTTCTCGCGGTTCAACACGACGAAGGAGCCGGTGCCTGCGAGGGACTCGGGTGGCTGGACGTGGACGCGGCACGGGGTTTGGGACTCGCACATCCCGGAGTGCTTCGTGAGGGTGCGGTTTTCGACCGCGGTGGCCGGGGTGACGGGGGAGGGGGCTGGGCGGGGCCGTTGAGGTGGGGCCAAGGCCGGTTGAAACGGGCTGGGATGGAGGATGGGTTTGGGGTGAGGATGGGCCATGGACGTGGTGGAACGATACCTTGCCGTGGTGCAGGGGCAGTTGGAGGGGGCGTTGACGGGGCAGCGCGAGGCGTTGGGGCGTGCGGCAGGCTGGGTGGCGGATGCGCTGGTGGGCGGGCATGGGTTGTATGCGGCCGGAACAGGACATTCGCATTTGCTGGCGCTGGAGTTGTTCTACCGGGCCGGGGGGCTGGTGCGGGCGGTGCCGATGCTGGACGAGGACTTGATGTTGCACCGGTCGGCGAGCCGGTCGTCGGGGCATGAACGAGAGACGGGGCGTGCGGCGGCGATGCTGGAGCGGTACGGGGTGGGGGTAGGCGACGTGTTGCTGGTGGTGTCGAACTCGGGCCGGAACGCGGTGCCGGTCGAGCTGGCGTTGAAAGGGAAGGAGCGAGGGGCCCGGGTGGTGGCGTGCACGTCGTTGCGTCATGCGCGGGCGCACGGGTCGCGGCATGCCTCCGGGAAGCGGTTGTTCGAGGTTGCGGACGTGGTGCTGGACAACGCGGGGGTGGAGGGGGATGCGGCGGTGGAGGTGACGCCGGGGCTGGTGATGGGGGCGACCTCGACGGCGGTGGGGGCGGCGTTGGTGCAGGCGTTGGTGCTGGAGGCGGCGTCGCGGGCACTGGAACGAGGATGGACGCCCGAGGTGTACCTAAGCAGCAACGGGGCCGGGGAAGCGGAGAACGCGCGTCATCTGGCCAAGCACGTGGGGCGGATGCCGCACCTGTGAGGGGCCGGCCCGCGTTGCGGGCGGTCCCCGCCGCTTCGTGGCGCATGCGGGGATTGGATCCGAGCCTGCCCCGGTCAAGGCCCCGTTTCAGCATCGATGGCGATGCCGAGGGCACGGAGCGTCCCGGTCACGTCCGGCGTTACGGTCCAGAGGTGTCGATGGCCGGGCTCCATGAAGCCTTCAGCGATGCATCGGTCGAGCCATGAGACGAGGGGGTCCCAGAATCCGTGTTGGTTGGCGAGGATGATGCGCCCGTGGAAGAGGCCGAGGCGCTTGAGGGTGAGGACCTCGGCGACTTCCTCGAGGGTGCCGCAACCTCCCGGGAGGGTGACGAGGGCGTCGGTGCCCTTGAGCATCTCGCGTTGCCGTTCGGACAGGTCCTCGGTCCAGACCCATTCGCGGACGCCGGGGTGGGCCCATTCGCGCTCGCGCATGAAGACGGGCATGATGCCCACGAGGCGGCCGTTGGCAGCAAGGACGCCGTCGGCCAGCGCGCCCATGCAGCCATGGGAACCGCCTCCGAACACGACGGTGATCCCGGCCCGGGCGAGGCCATGGCCGAAGTCGCGGGCGGCGTCGGTGTAGCGTGCGGGGATGCGGGCGCTGGATGCGGCGAAGACGCAGACGCGGCGCGGGCGTGCGGCTGGGGGATCAAGGGCCGGGATGTTGGAATGCATGGGGGACGGCGCCATGGGTTCTGCGGAGGATTTGTTGGATGGCCCACTCGGCGTGCTCGGCGACGAGCGGCTCAGGGTCGGCTGCGGCCCGTCGCAGGGCGGGGAGGTCGGCGGCGTCGCCGGTGTTGCCCATGGCGACGGCGACGTTCCGGAGGAGGCCGCGCCGCTTGGTGCGGAGGATGGGCGTGCCCTGGAAGAGGGACTTGAATTGGGTGTCGTCCAGGACGAGCCACCCGGCGAGGGAGGGGAAGGCGAGGTCTGGGCGACGCCCGGGTGAAAGGAGGGAGGCTTCCGCCGCGAAGCGGTTCCATGGGCAGACGGCGAGGCAGTCGTCGCAGCCGAAGATGCGGTTGCCGACGAGTGGGCGCAGGGGTTCCGGGATGGATCCCTTGAGCTCGATGGTGAGGTAGGAGATGCACAGGCGAGCATCGAGGGTGAAGGGGGCGGGCAGGGCGCCGGTCGGGCACGCGTCGAGGCAGCGGGTGCAGCGTCCGCACCGGTTGGGTTCCGGTGGGTCCGGGGGCAGGTCGGCCTGCGTAAGAATCTCGCCGAGGAGGAACCAGTTGCCCGCGGACCGCGAGACGAGGCCGGTGTGCTTGCCGACGAACCCGATGCCGGCGCGTTGGGCAAGGTCGCGTTCGAGGATGGGACCGGTGTCCACGTACCAGAGCGAGCGCGACGCGGGCCTGGCATGTTCGTCTAGCCATGCCGAGAGGGCAGCAAGGGCCGGGCCCATGACCTCGTGGTAATCCGTGCCGCGGGCGTAACGTGCGACGGTTCCATGACGGGTGCCGGGCGGTGGGGGCGGGCCATGATCGTAGGCGACGGCCAGGACGACGACGGAACGTGCGCCCGGGAGGACGAGGTTTGGGTTGCAGCGCTTGTCGGCGTTGCGTTCGAGCCATGACATCTCGCCGTGACGTCCCTCGGTGAGGGCCTTGCGGAAGCGTGGAGCGGATTCGGGCGGGCGGGCGGACGTGATGCGGCAGGCGACGAAGCCGTGGCGCAGGGCCTCGGCCTTGAGACGTTCGGAAAGGGAGGCCTCAGGCGTCGCGGGTTCCATGGCGAAAGGCCTTGGCGATCAGGCGCGCGGTTTCGACAGGGGAGCGGTAATCAACGCCGACAATGAGGTCGGCGCCCTTGTAGGCCGGGGTGCGTCGGGCGAGCAGGTCGCGGATGCGGCCGAGGGGGTCCTCGGCTTGGAGGAGGGGGCGGTGATGCTGGGTCCGGACGCGGCCGTGGATGGTCTCGGGGGAGGCCCAGAGACATGCGACGAAGGCATGGCGGCGGAGGGACTCCATGTTGGCGGGGTTGACGGGGAGGCCGCCGCCGGTGGCGATGACCTTGTGGGATACGCCCTCCAGCTCGGAGCAAAGGCTGGATTCAAGGGCTCGGAAGTGGACCTCGCCCTCCTTGGCGAAGATGTCGGCGACGCGGCGGCCTTGGCGTTGCTCGATGACCTTGTCGGTGTCGAGGAACTCGAACCCGAGCAACTGGGCGAGGATGGCGCCGACGGTGGTTTTGCCGGCGCCCATGAAGCCGACGAGGGCGACGTTGCGGTGCGGCGGTGCGGGCAGCGGGGACGCGGGGCGCGGGGCTGGGGAGGGGGGGGCTGGGGAGAGCGAGGTCATGTGGCGGGGATGAACCGCTGGCCAAGGAGCGAGGTGGCGAACAGGACGACGAACACGAGGTGGGTTCCGGCGTCGGTGCCGGCTGCCAGCAGGTCCACGAGGCAGATGCCCGCAAGGAGGCCGGACACGCCTCGGCCGATGTTGCGTTGGGTGGGGTGGAAGACATGGACGAGGCACTTGCTGGCCCATGCGGCGAGGATGGCCGTCCCGAGGAGGCCGCGCGAACGGAAGTCGCCATCGAGGACGATGAGGGCGAGGACGGCCGGCAGGGAAAGTGCGGCGAGTGGCCATGCGGCCATGGGACCCTTCACGGATTCCCTGCGGGCGACGTAGGAGAGGCCGACGATCCAGCCGGCAAGGACCAGGGAGGCCCAGATGGCGAGGCCGGTGACGCCATCCTTGCTGGTGGAGGCGGCGCCCAGGAGGAGCAAGAGCCGGCACGAGGCCATGATCACGGGCGAGAAGGCGACGGCCTTGTGGACGGCGTCGTAGAGGAGGATGGAGAGCGCGAGAAGGACGGCGAGGAGGGCGGTGGACCCCCCGAGGATTGAGGCGAGGAGGGTGCCAACGGCGAGCAAGGCCCCGCCGATGCGCCATGCGAGGGCCTCGCCGATGGCGCCCGAGGGGATGGGGCGTTCGCGGCGGTGCTGGCGGTCGAAGTCGGCGTCGAAGGCGTCGTTGAGGTACATGCCGCCGACGTAGAGGGCGCTGGCGGCGAGGGCGAAGGCCATGAGGCGTGGAATGGAGCCGCCGCCGCCTAGGAGCCAGCCGCAAAGGGCGTTGCTCCAGACGGTCGGAAGATTGGAGACGCGGCCCATGACGAGCAGCGTCCGTGGCGAAGGGCTCCCTGATGCCTCCATTCGGGATGCAGGCTCCGGCTTTTGGCCGAGGGATTCAAGGACTCCAAAGGGACGGGCACGGGCGCGACGGTGGCGAGGCTAGGGTTCGGTGCTGCCGATGAGCCCGGCGGTTTCCGGGTAGCCGCAGAGGATATTGAGGCTTTGGATTGCCTGGCCGGAGGCGCCCTTGACGAGGTTGTCCTGAGCGGACAGGAGGAGGAGACGCCCGGTCCGCGGGTCGAGGCGCCACGCGACCTCGAGGACGTTGGTGCCGACGACGTTCTTGGTGTCGGGGAGGGCCTTGCCTTCGAGGAGGCGGACGAACGGCTCGCTGGCGTAGGCGTCGGCGAGGCAGGATGCGATTTCGCGGGCGAGCTCGGCGGCGGCCTCCGGGGTGTTGAAGTGCCGTGTGGGCGCGACGTAGAGGGTGGTATGGATGCCGCGATTGACGGGGACGAGGTGCGGGGTGAACTGGATGACGACGGGGGAGCCGGCCGCGATGGAGAGCTGCTCCTCGATCTCGGAGAGGTGACGATGCTTGGGCACGCCGTAGGCGCGGAGGCTCTCGTTGCACTCGCAGAAGAGGTAGTCCAGCTCGGCCTTGCGGCCCGCGCCGGTCACGCCGCTCATGGAGTCCGCGATGATTCCGGCCGGCCGGACCAGACCGGCGCGGAGGAGCGGGATGAGGGGGAGCAGGATGCTGGTCGGGTAGCAGCCGGGGGAGGCGACGAGCCGGGTGCGCGCGATGTCCGCCCGGTACACCTCGGGCAGGCCATAGACGGCGCGTGCGAGCAGTTCCGGCGCCGGGTGGTCCTGGGCGTAAAACTCCCGGTAGGTGGCGGCGCTGCGCAGGCGGAAGTCGGCGCTGAGGTCGATGACGACCCGGCCGGCGTCGAGGAGCGGGATGGCGAACTCGGCGGCGACGCCATGGGGCAAGGCGAGGAAGACGACGTCGGCGATGCGAGCGAGTGCCGCCGCGTCGGGCTCGGAAAAGCGAAGGGAGCGCGCCTTGGGATGGCTGGCGAAGCGCGGGAACACGGCGGCGAGGGTTTGGCCGGCGGACTGCCGCGAGGTGACGGCAACGAGGTCGGCATGGGGATGGTGGAGGATCAACCGGACAAGTTCCTCGCCGGAGTAACCGCTTGCACCGACGATCGCGACGCGCTTCGACATGGACGAATCGTGGTGGGGCCGGGCGGGTGAATCCACCCGGAAAAAGGGACGTCGCGTCGGCGGTTGCGTGGGAACGATGAATGGAAACGGGCCAGCATGGGTTTTTCCGTGCTCGACCCGGGGGCGGGGATGGGGAAGATGGCGCCCAATGTTGATAACGAACTTGAACCCCGACGCCGACATCGGAGCCAGTGCATGGCATGTCGATTTCGAGGGTCACGGCCTCCTGCTGGACGCCGGAATCCATCCCAAGCGCGAGGG
>CAIYFP010000060.1 GCA_903925515.1 uncultured Verrucomicrobiota bacterium | reverse complement strand
GGTCTGTGAGGAGCGAGCAACGACGTGGGACGCGAAAAGAGCCGCGGCCCTTCGGGTTGCTCCAAGAATGCCCCGGGGCTTCGTTGTTCGTCCGTCACAGACCGCTGCGGGTCTGCTCCGTCCTCACGCCTTGCCCCGGGGCATTCTTGGAGCAACGAAACACCAGCGATTTGTGAGACACGACACTAGTTCCCGTAGCAAATGTCAAAGCTTTGGATGTGACCCCGTTGCCTCCGTTGCCTCCACGGTTGGTTCATTGCCCGCAGCGACGGCGCCGTGCGATGGCCCACAAAGCCAGGGCGGCGCCGCCCCATGCCACCGTGGTCGGAGGTTCGGGCACCGGTGTCCACTCAAGCCCCCATCGGACGAGCCGCGCGTTGGCCATGGGCTCCGCGTCCTCCACGTAGAGCGTCCAGACGCCATTCGGGTTGACGCCGTGGAAACCCTCCATGCCAGCGGTCCGAGGGGTTGAATTCACGACGTCGAAGGGATCTACGTCCCGGCCGTCGGCGGCCCAGTTTCCCGTGACAAGCCCGCCGACGGGCGGCGTGGTCGAGAGGCGGTACCGATGGATGTCCGGACCCGTCGTGCCGATCGACACGTCGAACCCATTGTCCTCATATCCGAAGGCTTCGTCCGGGCTGCCGTTGTCCCGCCCCGGCCGGTTGATCAGCACGGAGAAGGCCGTCACCGGGGCGGAGGGAGACGATTGGTAGGACAGCGTGGCATAGATATCGCCGTTCCACATTCCGCCGCCTGCCCCCGCGAGCTGGAGGCGAACCCTCACGTCAAGGACCGATGGAAATGGTGACGCCACAGTCCGGGCGTCGGCATAGCCTACCCCGGTGCCGTCTGGGATGGTTACGCCCCCAGGTCCGGGATCAAACCACACGACGACGCCCGCGCGTGCCAGATCTCCGCCGATGGCAAGGGCGGCAACACCCGCGAGCCACCCAGCCGACTTCACCATGTCCATGGCACTCCTTGTCTTCATTTGGTTCGTTCCACTCCCACGTTCCGTGTTGCGCGCCTTGCAGGCCTCAGGGTGAAGTTGCGCGCGTGATTCGGTAGTAGCCCATCGAATCCAACGGGCTGGTGTCCTCGAAACGAATCCTTCCGAACGCATCCGCCGTCACGGTGGCGAGCATGGACCAAGGCGAGAGCATGTTCGGCGCACGTTCGATCAAGTAGCGCCTGCCACGAATGCCCACGAATTCCACGACCACGGACTGCGGAGTCGCGCGCAACGAGACCAGCGACATGTCGCCCGGAGCGGGCGGCGCAGGGTCCGTGAGCGTCACATGGATCTTGGATGGCGTGAGCCCGCCCCGGCCGTCGCCAACGGAGTACACCAAGATGTCCGTACCCGTACCCGCACCGGGCGGAGTGTACACGATGAACATGCCGCGGACCTGAACGCTCCCTCCGGCTGAGCTTAGGGGTTCCACGGAATCGAAGTGCACCGTGTCCCCGTCCGGGTCTGTGTCATTGGAGAGAATTGCTTCCACCGGTATCCGAATTTGAGCCATCCGGGCCACCGAGATGGTGTCTTCCGAGGGTGTCGGCGCCGCGTTGACCTCGGTCACGACCACGTCGAAGGCGGAGGCGGCCGTCGTAATGCCATCCGTGATGGAAACAACGACGCGATGGGTGGAGGGGCCGTCCTGCCGTGGCGCATCCCATGTCAGCGTTCCGTCGGGCTGGACGGCCATCCCGGCGGGACCGGAAACAAGGCGGAAGCGAAGCGGGAACGACGGGCTGGGTTCGTGGGCCGAGGCCAAAACAAGCATCATTCGGCTGCCCTCTGCCACGGCGGGCGAGCCGACGTCGGCGATTCCGAGGGGCCGCGTGAGCAAGTCCAAGTCGTCCACCAACTGGAAGGCATACCCCCCCACGAAGCTCCCATGCCCATACACCTCCAACCGGTATGTTCCGTCCGCAGGGAGTTGGACGCTCACGATGGACCCGCGCGAGAATCCCAGTGCGGACTCGCCGAACACGACCTCGCCGCCGGGGCCCGTCATCCGCCAATAGACAAGCCAGTTTTCGTCGGCGTCCACCATGGCGAACTTCACGATCTGGCCCTTCACGGCCTGCAACCGGTACTCGGCCACCTCGTAGGGTCGCGTGATGCGCCCGACCCAGCCTGGCAGGGGGTTGCCATCGCGCGTCGAGCTGCCGTTGATCGTTCCTCGTGACACCTTGTCGGTGAGCCTGATCGCGATCGGTTCGGGCCTTGTGGTTGCCCACGCCACGAAGCCGTATTCCCCGGTGCCCGTCACTCGGATGCGATACCTTCCGCTGACGGGCAGGGTCACCTTGCGCAGGCCACCATGACCCAGCAGACGAGGTGCCCATGCCACCGTTCCGTCGTCGGCCATGCACTCCCACGTCAACGACGTCCCGGGTTGCGGCGACTCCTCGGGATTCAATTCGTCCCCGGCCTGCGCGGTGAACACATATTCGTCCACGTCGCCATGCTGTTCGATCCGGCCCGCACCCGGAACCTCAAGCCCGCCGATGCGCCCGGGCTGCACCCTCTGCCCGTCCGCAAGGTCGAAGACATCGGTCCTTGCTGTCGGCACCCGTGTCAGGACCGCGTCGTCGCTCGCCACCGAGAAGCCGGGGGCCGTGACCACCACGCTGAACCGGGCTCCGTCGTCGGAGGGCGCCGCAGGCGGAGCCTGGTAGGTCGCGGAATTGGCCCCGGGGATCTCCACGCCATTCCTGCGCCATTGATAGAGGATGCTCGCGCCTCCGGTGGCCTCGGCGGAGACGGCGAATCGGACGACCTGCCGGTCGGCGGCAGAAATCGACTGGGGCTGTTGGGTAATCCACGCCCGTTCCGGCGGCGCGAGGGTCGAGATTCGCTTGCCGGAGAACGCCGACGGGGTGCCGTTCTCGGGAGTTGGTTGGCCGACCCGATGGAAGGTGGCCGCGAAGTTGTTGATCCATCCTCCATTCTCGCCCATCACGCCCTCGATGTAGTACTTCCGCCCGGCCTCCAAGGAGATGCCGCCTGCGAAGGGGAATGTGATGCCGCCGTCCGGCGACCATGTGAGCGAGTTTTTCTGGGTGAAGTCACGTCCCTCGAAGTTCCAATCCCTTCCAATCGCGCTCTTCCACTCCCGGCGGAAGCCCCAGAGGAGTTGCTGGGCCACCAACCGCTTGTTCGAGGGCAGCTCGTCGGTGGAGATGTAGAAGTTGGAAGGGCCATCCGAGGCGACGACAAACGCATACATCCCGGTGGCCTCGGGAGTAAAGAAGCCGCTGATGCGCTGCGCGTAGGCAAAGGGTAGATCCGTGGGCCCTTCAAAGGTTGTCTCAAGGCTCACGACAGGCGTTCCCGCCGTGTTGGATTCCACCGACTCGAGCGTGGCTCCCTGGAAGAACTCGCGCTTCAAGTAGCCCAACGCCTCGACGAGGCTGTCTGGGCTGCGAATCTCGAAGGGCCCAGACACGCCCCTCGCCACGGGGGTTGCATCCATCGTCAGGGAGACATCATCCCAATACGTCATTCCAACCGACCAAAGCTCCGTCCGGAACGCCACGGTGATGGGGAGACCGAGCGCGGCCTCCTCGGCGGTGACCTCGTGTTCGAGGGTGACCTGCTTGAGCACACCATCCTCGACCGCAACATCGGGCGGCTGTGGACTGAACCTTGCATTTCCTATGACGACCTTCGCGAGGACCCGGGAGCGCGCGGAGAACTGGTCCATGTTCGCGGGGTCCGCCTCGCCCGCGACCAGATAGAAGGTTCCCGCCCGACCGCCGTCACCGGCATCGCCAAGGGTGCCAAAAAGGGTGCGGGCGACGATGCGATCGCCCGGCGCCACGTCCCATGCGATCGACTGGCTCATCATGCGTTGCCAGTTGTTGATGAACGCAACGGGGGAGGCTTCAGGGTCACCGAAGGCTTGCTGACGCTCCAATCCATGGTCCGATCCACCATCGGAGTTCAGCCGGTAATTCCAGAACGGCACGCCCGAGATGGACTCCGAGTACAAGCCATGCTCCGAGTCCGGGACCACCATTTTCCTGGCCCCAATTCCGAGCAACGATTGACCAGGTCCAATGACGGGCGGCATCGAGAAATCCCCGTTGGTCACGAGGTTGGCCGTGGTTCCAAGGAGTTGCAGGCGGACGACGAAGTAAACCGTCCCCTCGGTCTGGGCTGGCAACCGGACCGTGATGGACTGGTCAACCGACGCCCCCGCGCCGATGGGCTCGGCCCTTTGGAGGCTTCCAAGCCATGTCGTCACGTTGCCGCCGGGGGTGTCACTGATGCCCACCACCGCTCGCCACCCCTCCGGAATCGCGCTGCCGCCGGCGTTGGTCACCGTCCAGCTCACGTTGACAACACCCCCGACCGTCGCGTCGCCCGAGGCCGTGACATCCGACACGCCCAGCTTGGGGGAGAAAACGGAAAGCAGAGCTTCGTCGCTGGTAACGGAGGCGCCCGGGACCGACACCACCACGCTAAACCGTGCACCGTCGTCGGAAGGCGTGACGGGAGGCGTCTCATAGGTCGCCGAGTTGGCCCCGGCAATGTCCACGCCGTTCCTGCGCCACTGGTAGGCGGGCCGGCCAAGGCCCGTCGCCTCGGCGGACACGGAGAACGTCGCGGCTTGTCCGGGCCGGATGCCCACTGGTTCCGGTTGGCGAGTGATGGCTAGCGTCGCGGCCGTCACCACGACGTCGAATTCGGTCGTGACGGCAAGCACGCCATCGGTCACGGCGACGACGACGCGGTGGGTGGAGGGGCCGTCGGCCACGGTGGGGGTCCACCTGAGGCGTCCCTGCGCATCAACCGTCATTCCCGCCGGACCCGAGACGAGGGAACAGGTCAAGGCTTGCTCGGGGATGTCGGCGTCGGAGAAGGGCAGGTCGATCTGAAGGGTGGCCAGCTCATCCACGGTTTGGTCCGGGATGAAGCCGAATTGCGGCGGCCGGTTCACCTCCGTCACGACCACGTCGAAGCGGTTCGTTACCAGCCCCGTCCCATCGCCAACGACAACCCAAACAACGTGCGTGGCGGGCCCGTCCGTCTCGCCGGTATCCCACGTCACCACCCCGTCCGTGACAGCAAGGGGGACAAGCTCCGCACTGACCACGCCGCCCGGCGTCGCACCCCGAGCAAGGAATGCCTCGATGCCCAAAGGCTGCGCGGGCAGATCCGGGTCACTCGCAATGACCGTCACCTGCATCCGATCGCCCTCGTTGAGGGCCACGTCCGCGATCGGTTGGACCACAGGATGCCGGTTCACCTCCGTCACAATCAGCTCGAACGACACCTCGGCGGTCGCCGTGCCATCCCCGACAGAAACCGTCACCGTGTTCGTCGAGGGACCCTGCGCCTCTGTCGGCGTCCATGCCAGAACGCCGTTCGTCACCACAAGGCCCGTCGGGCCGCTCACCAAAGTCACCGTCAACGCCTGCGCCGGGACGTCCGCGTCACGCGGCACCATCGCCTGCGTGTACCCCTCCATCTCATGGAGGATCGCATTCGTCGCGCCGGCCAATGTCGGGGCCGCGTTGCCTCCTGGCAGGCCAAGGGTGAAGCCGTGCCAGTGCTCGTCCGTATCAACTGTCCAGCTAATCGAACTAAAGGTTCCCAAGAACTGGATCGCGCCATGTCCTTCCAAGCCCTCCAGGACGCGTCCGGGCTGCGCGGACAGGCTGCCGCCCGGGTGCCCGCCAAAAAACCCATTGCCCGAGCTCAGGACAACAAAATCCCGGTCGAATGTGTAGGAGACTCGCCGATCTAGGTTGCCCATGCTGAGGACCAGCATGACGGGGTCGGTTACTGGCGAGGAAAAGCTGATGGTGTTCGGAATGGCTGATCGCTGCATGGCGACAATGTCGCTCGTTTCCGGCATGTTAGGTACCCCGACATAGGCCGTGAACCTCTCGTCCCCGTAGGGCGGCCGAGAACTGGCCGACCAGTAGTTGATTCCATCCCCAGCCGTTTGCGCGAAGCCGAAATCGCCCGAGTAGGACACACCCACCGTCCTTCCGTCAGGCAGGCGAATGATTCCAGCCGCCGTTCCCGGATCGCCATGGGCCTCCGTCCAATCGGCGTAAGCGACGTTGCCATTCAACGCGTCCGTCCCATGGCTCACCCGCACCACGACATCGGGCGAGTCCGGCGCGGCCTCGCGGTTGCCCGAACGATCGAAGGCTACCGAGTAGAACCGATAAGTCCGCCCCAAGTCGCCCCGGTAGAGGGCGCCGCGCAACGTCGTCCCCTCCAGCCACAGCGCATACGGCCCGCCGTCGAGGGACACGTACACGTCGAACCCAGCCACCCCGCTGGCGTCATCCGTGCCGCTCCACGCCAACCCGATGTCGAGTGGGCTTTGGACTGGGACCACCCCGACGGCGCTCGAGGGCGCAACACGATCTTCACCGGCGGCCGTGTTGTAATGGAGCGTGTACCGACCCGTGCTCTGGTCGTCGAGCAGGTGCAGGATGTTCTCCCGCGTCGGCCTCCGGCCCATTCCGCCAAACGTCCGGTCCGTGACCCACCACGTACGGTCCACCGGCAGTTCCCTTCCATCCGATCGCACGATGCGTGTCAGGCGCATGGAGCCGTTGGAGGGCTCCGGCACCCGCAGGTACGTCCAGCCGGACGACATTGGCGCGGTCAATTCCACCACCGAGTCCGATCCGGATGGCGCGGAATCCACGCTGGCGACCTCCACCACCTCGACGTGGTTGGTGCCGCCTTGGCTCAGGTAGAGCGTGTCGGGAAGGTGGCGCACGTCGGGTTGGTCGTTCACGAGGAAGTCCGGCTTGCCGTCGGCCAGATCGCCCTGGGCCTCTACTTGGTGGATCATCTCGTGGATGGAGACGGCGTCGATCAACGACAGGCGTGGGTTCCCGAGCGAGTCGATGTGCTCGAACTTGGCGCTGTAGTCGATGAAGAGACCCTGCAACGAGGAGGTGAAGAGCCATCGTCCGACCTTGATGTCGCCCGCGTTGATCGTCCCGAAGTTCGCCGTCAACGAGGGCGAGACCTCCTCGCCAGCCACCTGGGTTCCGATGAGCTGGAAGTCGATCAGCAAGCCGCGCTCGTTCTCGACGATCTGGGGTTGCGCGGAGACGATGCGGAAGTTGCGTGCCTGGCCGAAGCCGTCGTTGCGGACCATCACGCCCAGCGCGTAGGGAATGCTGGGCTCCACCTCGGGGGTGAAGGGATCGTCCGAATACACGTCGCGCTGGTGGAAGTATTGGAGGGAAAGCAACGGCTGGGGATGCACGGTGATGGGCACGTCCGCCAGGGGGACCGTCACGAGCACGCCATTCTGGCGATAGCGGAGCGTGCCGCCCACGCGATACACCTTGGGCGCGGACCCGGCGGCGTCGCGGGTTGGGATCAGCACCCACGTCGATTTGCCCGTCGTGTTCGCGGCCAGTGTTCCCGAGCCATCCACCGCGCCCATGGCGGTGACCTCAGGCGGACGGACCCCGAAGAGGCCGGCGGCGTCCGCCCCGTCGCCGTCGCGGAGTTGCAGCGACACGTCGATGTCGGACAACGCGGACACGTCGGCGTTTTCGAGTTCCAGCATGGCGCGGAAGGCGTCACGGGTGAGCACGGCCTCCTGTTCGAGCTTGAGTCGCACACGAGCGCACACTGCCTCACACCGCTCGGTGGAAATTTCTGGCGGGTTGAAAACGAGGGTCGGACCACCTGAAACCCATCCGCCACCACCGCCTCCTCCCCCGACGACGGCGATTGGCGCACCACCGCAGTTGGTTGCCGCGTTGATGAAGGTGATAGGCACGACATAGGTGTTGGTCAGCTTGCCGCAGGGCAGGTCCCAAAGAAGGGCGCCTTGCACCATGCAGGGATCAGCGGCGGATCCAAGGCGCCGAACCTTCATGGGAATGATCAGGGAGCTCTTGGCGGGAATGTCTCCCACCTCGGTGATCAGCGGGATGAACTCCCAGCTGGGGTGCGTCGGCATCGCAAACCGCCCGTGATTCGCCGCAACCAACCCTTGGTTCGTAATCGTCAGGTCCACCTGGGTCTCGTTCCCAGTCACTTCGGCGAGGTCGATCACCGAGGGTTCCAACGTGACCACGGGCACTGGCACGCTCGTCTCAAACACCGTCTCGATCGTGATTTTTGTTCGATCCTCGACTTGGGTCGGTTCCACCGTCCACCGGTACCGCACCGTCTGGCGGGGAAGGAACGCCGTCACCTCCGCCGTTTTTGCAGCCTCCACCGCGTGGGTCCCCCGGTACGACCCATGCCCGTCCGCTGTCACCTCAATGCGATAGTAGTCCTCATGCAGGTCAGCGAACTCGGCAATGCCGTTCGCGCCCGTCGCCTGCCGCGCCACCTCCGTGCCCGTCACCGCGTCCAGGACCACCACCGTCGCCCCAGCCACCCGCGGCTCGCCCTCCGCGTAGTATGTGAACTCGTCCACCGCCTCCACGCGCAACGTCCCCCGTGCCTCCGACATCGCACGGAACGCGAACGGGACATTCACGCCCACCTGATCCGCCTGTGCGTAGAACGATCCCGTGTAGGGCCCCAACGGCAGGTCCGCCGGCGGCGTCAAGACCACCGTGACCGGGTTCGTCTCCCCAGGCCGAAGGTCATTCACTTCCCCTCCTGCAGCCACCCGCACCCATGACAACGGCGGGATCAACAGCTTCAAAGGCCCCGTCGGCCGCCCGCCACGGTTCACAAGGTCGAATTGCACCGTCGTCTGCACCCCGCGCCGCATCCCGCGCTCCAGCGATCCCGGCATCGCCACGAGGTTCGGCCGCAACGGCTCCACGATCACCGGCACCTCGACCGTCCCCGTGATCCCTCCAGAACCTGTCACCCGGAAACGCACCACCCCGCCGGTCGTCGTCCCGTCCGCCACCGCCATCCCATACGCCATGTCCACGGATCCATTGGCGGCCAGCGAGGTCGATCCCAGCGACGGCGTCACAGTCACTCCCGATGGCACTTCCATCGTTTCCACCGTCAGCCCCGTCACCGGCAGATCGCTCAGGTTCTGGATTCGCGTCCCGGATGCCGCCGACTGCCCTTCGATCACACGCACCGCCCCCGGCGTCTCAATCCGGATGCCCACAAGCGTGAACGCGTCTTGGGCCGGCGGCTCGCCGATCCCAGGGTGCGCCGCCGCAATCTCGTAATTGCCCGCCTCGCCCGGCAGCGGATTGAAGGTCAGGGCAAAGTTGCCCAACCCATCCGCGATCGCGCCCAAGGTCCGCCGCGTCCCCCGCACGACCACATGAACGTTCACGGAAGCTCCCGCAGCAGGCCCCCCACTGCCTCGCGTCACCGTTCCGCGGATCGGTACCGGCGTCCCCGCCATCGCAACCGACACGTCCGTGTACGCCACCGCCGTGTATGCTGCGCGCACGTCCATCACCGCCGCGCTCACCGCCGAGTTGTTGTCCTCCGCCAACTCCGTAACTGCCCGCACGGGGTCCACCTCTGCCACGATATAAACCGGCCCCACCCGACGCGGTGCTGTGAAGCCTTGATCCAGCTCGAAGTATCCGCCGACCGGCAAGGTCCCGGAGAACGTATATTGAACCAACAACGTGTCTCCTCCCGCCACCTCGTCCGCCGACGTGTACAACCGCACGATGAATGGCCCCGTCGCCGCCACGTTGCCACGATTCTCCACCCGGTACCGCGCCGACGTGATCGACTCGGTCTCCACGACGCCCGGCGACTCCACCCAGGCCACCACGAGGTCCGGCAAGTCCGCGTCCGTCACCGTCAGCGACGCCGTCGAGGATTCGTGCCCCGCCGCGCTCGCCGTGATGCGCGCCACCTTGGCCCCGTCCGTCACCCCGTCCGCCACCGTCGCGACCGGGAAGGTGATCTCAGGCGCCCCCGCCGGGATCTCGACCATGGCCGGGACCGTCGCCTCGGCGACGTTGTCGGAGGCCAATGCCACCAGGAGGGCTGTTGACGTCGAAGTGTTCCTCCGGACGGTGCCCAGCAGGGCCGGCGAGGCGCCCTCGCGCGCCGCCGAGGCCCCCAACGTCAACGTCAGCATCGGCCCGTCGTCGTCCGTCACCGTCGCCGTCACCGGTGCGGCCACCACGGCCGGGCGCCCCGCCACCGACGATCTTGCGTCGATCTCCGTTGCCTGGCTGCCGTCCACCCAAGCGTCGTTCACCGCCGACACGTTGAACGTCGCCGAAGCCTGACCGCCGTGGATCGTCACGCTCGGAGGCACCGTTGCCGCCGTCGGATCGCTGCTCACGAGGACCACCGTGATCGCCTGCGACGTCACCGGCGCGCGCGTCACCGTCCCCACCGTCGCCGCCGGACCCGCACCCTCCGAGAAGGTTGCCGCAGCCAGCGAAAGCCCCAGCGTGAACGTGTCGTCGTCCACCACCGTCAACGGCCGCGACGCCTCCGCGTGCTCCGCCGCCGTCACCGTCAGCGTCGTCGCCACGTCCGCCTCCACCAACGGGTCGTCCACCGTCACCACCGCGAACGCCACGGACGGCTCACCCGCCGGGATCGTGACCGAGGCGGGCAACAGGAACTGGCCGGGAGCCGTCGAGACCACGTTGACCGTCAGGGACGACGACGTCACCGGATCGCGCGTCACGCGGGCCGGGACGCTGGCGCCCTCGCCCATCTCCGCCGCGTCCAACGCCAGCGTCAACCGGGGCACGTCCACGTCCGTCACCGTCACCTGCCTCGTCACGCTCGCGAAGGCCGTCGCCGCCATGGTCACGGTGGCCAGACGGTCGCCCGCCACCACGCCATCGGCGGCGGGCGTGGCTTGGAACGTCACACTGGCCTGCCCTGCGGGGATCATGACGCTGGATGGAACGGCCAACGCCGAGGGAGCCGAGCTCGTCAATGTCACGGCCAAGTCCGCCGAACGGTCGCCGTTGCGCGTCACGGTGTACGTGAGCGGAGCCCCGTTCTCCGGCACCGATGCTGCACCGCCCGTCACCGTGAGCGTCCAAGGCACCGTCACGACGGCCGCTGACACGCCCACGTTGTCCGACTCGTTGGACTCAGCCACCGCGTTGCCCGTGTCGGTCGCCACCAGCAGGTAGAGGTCGCCGGCCGGGCCATCGATGGGAACCACGACCGACGCAGTACGATCGCGCGATGCGCCGGCCGCGAGCGACTCCTCCGACGCAACACTTGCAAGGAACACGTCCCCGCCCAGCAAGGCGTCCGTGGAGAGATACACCCCGTCCGTCCATGGACCGGCGGCGTCACCATTGCCGGCATTGCGGGATGTCCAGCGAACCTCAAACGGCACGCCAGGCAAGGCCGATGACGGAGCCGCAACGGATTCAGCCACAAGGTCAGGATCAATTGATCGGACCCGCACCACGGCATCGGGCGAGTCCGGCGCGGCCTCGCGGTTTCCGGCTTCGTCGGTGGCCACGCTGTAGAACGCATACCTCGATCCGAGACGCCCCGTGAAACGTCCAGACGTGGCCGTTGTGGACGTCAACCATGGCGCATACGGCCCGCCATCCTCCGACACCAGGATGTCAAAACGGACGGCCGCACTGACCAAGTCCCGGCCCGACCATGCCACGTCAAACCCAGGCCCGGGCAGTTCAGCAGGAAGAGGTTGGACCGCAGAAACGGGCGGCCTCACGTCTTCCCCGAGCAGGAACCGGTACGTCCCAGTCGTCTTGCTCCACGTGTACACCTCGATCCGGTAGGTGCCCGTGACCGGCAGCGTCACACGGCCGTCGGCGAAGATGTAGCTCCACCAAAGCTGCGTTCCGTCCGGGCCCAGCAACCGCCATCCCGTGGACCACGGGTCTCCCATCTCGTTGGAGATCGCGTCCAGGTACAGCCCCTGACCCGCCGCGCCCTCGAACGTGTAGGCATCGCTCACGCCCGGCGTCTCGATCCTCCCGGCCCCGGGGGCGTCCGCGTCGTTGATCTTCCCGTCGGACACCACGTCGCCGATCGACAGGACGAACGTCTGTTGAGATCCAATAGAAACGTTAGGAACGTTGGCGACGGGAATGCTGTAAATGCCGACGTTGTCGATGCCGAAGTACCAGCTTCCAGTGCCTGCTTGGGCAAAACGGAAGCGCACGGTCTTTTGGTTTTCAGCGGCCGGTATGGGGTAGAACTCAACGCGCTTGGACTCCGTGGGGTTGTCATTGACCCGGGCGGAAATGTAAGGGGCGAGATCTTGGGAGATCTTCGCGCCGATAAACGCTCCGTACTTCATGCCGATCTCTTCGCCGGAGTTGGGGTCAATAAGGCTGGCGGTGTCGTTGTGGACGGCCGTGAACGTCGCCACGGCATCCACGTTGCCCTTGGCATCGAGAACGATGTCGGGGCCGTCGAGCATATATAGGATGGGCAGCCAAGTGTTGCCTTGGTCAATGGAGTACTCCACGGAGCCGATGCTGTCCTGGTTTTGCTCGTAGATGCTGTTGTAGGCGATGTAGAGACTGGACTTCCCCGTCAGATCGTAGTCCTTGGTGAAAAGGTACTGGACCTGGCTGCCGTTGCGTTTGTCGGACTCGGCATAAACAAACTTGCCTTGGACAAGGTCCTTGACGCGGTGGCCGTTGACGTAGTTCTCGCCCGAATTCAGGCGGCGCGCGGCCTCCCATTGCCCGGCGGCGCCGATCGCTTCAACGGTGGACCGTGAGATGACGAGCCAGTTGAGGTAGGCGTCGCTGTATGGGTTTTTGATATCGTAGTCACTCGTGGCATGAGTCGTGAAATTGACGCGGGTCCAGCCTACCGGGACCTCGCCCTCGGCGGTGGACTCAAAGTCCTCGAAGTAGAGGGGCGCCGGGAATCCCGCCACCTCCGCGCCAGCGAGCCGCACATTATCCAACTCATTGATGTCGTGTCCGCCGTCGTTGTTCCACACCAACTCCATGTAAACCGCGACGCTCGTGACGTTGGAGATGAGCTCTGACCAGCTTCCGGAGCGCAGGGTCCAGTTCGCCTCGGCAATGGGCACCCTGATATGTTGCCACGCCAATACGTCGCTTTGAGCGGCTTTTCGCCCAAACCATGCGGCCTCGCCTCCGGGCCCCTTGATCAGGACATGGTAAAAGCCGAACTCGTAATTATTGCCTCCACCTGTATCCACGATCCTGTGGTCGTAGCTCAACGTGCCGCCCACAAAACGCGACCAATCGCCCCGGAACTTGGATGGGGCCTCGGCAAAACTGTCGTGATACGTCTGGTCATGCCAACGAAGCTTGCCTGAGGCATCCCAGCTCAAGTGCTGGGGTGCCGTGCATGTCCAGCCTTCAAGGTCGGAGTCAAAAGTGGACACGATGTCTGAATTCGGCCCATTGACCTCCGTCACGACCACATCAAAGGAGGTCGTGGCGATGAGGGTGCCATCGGTCAAGGCGACGACGACACGGTGAGTGGAGGGACCGTCGGCCTCGGTGGTGTTCCAGATCAAGGCACCCTCGGGGCTGACCGTCATGCCGACGGGGCCGGAGACGAGGGAGAAGTGGCGCGGAACGGCCGGGTCTTGGACCCTTGTGGCGACCAGGGTCAGGGAGAGGGTGCCGCCCTCCGGAAGAGTCTGGTTGGGAACCTCGGCGATGCGCAGGGGACCACTGGCATCGCGATAGGCGCGAATGGCACCCGACTGGGGTCCGTTGATGAGGACCCGGACGCCGTCGGGCCGCAGGATGTACCACTCCACGTCCGCACCTCCCCAACCCTCCATCCAAATCAGGCGGAATGGATAGAGTCCGGGCTTCACCACCTCGAAGGCGAACAACGTGTCGCCCGTGCTGCGCCCGCCATCGAACTCGCCCAGCATGACGGAGGCGGGGTCGTCCTTGAACCCAAGGCTCACGCGGAAACCGTCATCGCTGGAGACCCCCATCGTGTACACGCCCGGCTGATCAAAGGCGAGGTACGCCATTGCCTCCGCCGCGATGTTGTCGTCGCTGCCCGTGAGCCCCGGGATGCCGGGAATCCGTCGATCCGGGATGTCCTGGCCCGACCCGGCGCCGGAACGGATGTAGCCCACGGGATTCCCGTATTGCTCAAAGTTGACGTACGGGATGTGGAAGAAGCCGTTGATTTCGCCAGCCGGGTTGTGAACGGATGAGCCATACGCTCCACCGAGTTGCTGCTCGAGCAAGGCCAGCTCGTTGTTGCGCCAGCCCGTGATTTGGTGCGTGCGCCATACCATGCCGGGGTCGCTGCCCCATGACAGTGGACGCGCCATGGCAAGGGGCAGGGCGTCCTCAAGGGCCGTCAACGAGAAGTCTGCCTCCGCTGCGGCACCACCACCGTCGGTCACGCGAATCCGCGCCGAATGGGTTGTGGGCGCTTGATCCTCGGTGGGGGACCATGTCAACCGACCGCTGGCCGGGTCCACCGCGGCACCGGCCGGACCCGAGACCAACTGCCATGTCAGCTCATTTGGAGTCTCCCGGTCCCATGCCGAAAAGACATAGGACACCATGGAACGTTCCCGTACCGGGGGCACGGTGATGGCGGCGATCCTTGGACGCAGGTTTCCGCTGTCCACATGGATGACAAAACGGTTCGTCGCGACAATTGGGGGCAAGCCGTTGTCCGTGACACGCAACTCCACGGGATAATCGCCGGGGCCATGGGTTTCGTTCGGAGTCCACGTGATGCGCGATGCGCTGGAGACCGCAAGGCCGGACGGACCTCGCAGGATGTCATAGGCAAAGCGGTACGCGGTCAGTTCCCCACCCACGCTAACCGCGAGATAATCCAGCGTCTGGCCCTCCTCGACGACCAAGTCAGGGATGTTGACCGGCAATGGCGGCAGGGTGGTGGCCGAAACCGAACGTACGGCCGGATCAAACTGCCCGTTTGCGTCCACGGCCACGACCGCAACATGGTACGTCCGGCCCGGTTGGAGCCCATCGAGGGTCGTTTGGCGGACATCTTGCGGAGCCCACGGAAGGGGCGTCATGCCGGAGATGTCCGAGAAGAAAGAATCCGACAGGTAGATCGAATACTGCGTGACGTCCTTGTTCTGCACCTCGGGGTAAGACGTCCAATCCAAGTCCAAGGCCCGCGGCCGTGCCGTGGAGAGACGGACGGCGAGGAATCCGCTGGGACCCGTGACGGGCTGAGGCACCTCGGGCGTCGCCACGGCAAACGTATGTTCGCGGGACACCAATTCCCTCACGTCATTGAACGGCCTAGCACGCTCCCCGAGGTACCGCTGCAACCGGATGTCATCCAAGGCGACGCTGTTATCACCACCACTGGGGTTCAATCCCCGGAACGTCAGCGTGTACCGGCCGGGTTGCGAGACGTCGAAGTACACCGACTTCTCCTTCCATGCCGTCTCGCCCGTCGAGTAGGGGCCCATCACCTGCCTCGCGACATCCGCATCGGCCGACTCCAGCAGCAGGAAGTCGAAGTTGGAGGTTTGTTCATAGGTAGCCCGCAGGGTCACCGTGCCTTCAAGATCGAGCGTGGCCACAGCGCCGGAACGAGTGAGAGGGAACAGCGTGTTGCCCCCAAAACCTACCGTCACTGGGCCATCGAACGTGCCCAGTGCTTCCAACCCTTGCGATGGCGAACCCACCCCCGATGTCACCCGCGACAGACCCCAGATCGTCCCGACGCCGCTTGATTGAAGGCCTGCATAGGCTCGGTACCGCGACTTCGGTACGGTTCGGGTGTAGTTGTACCAATCACCCCCGCCGTTCCAGCCGATCAGGTAGTTCTGCGTCACCTCGAAGATACCATGGTTAGGATCGTTCTGGTATTCGCGCCACATCGGCACCATCCCGGGTCGCTCTCGGTAGGCCTCCGTCGAGTCGGGAGCTGGATTGCCTTCGGGGTTTTCAAAGTCAATGCCTGGTACACCTGACAATCCCGCGTACGCACCGCCCACGTAGGGCATGACGCTCGCCGCCGGCACCGATTGTCCGCCGCCGAAG